>NZ_JAEHBO010000142.1:0-7465 GCF_016483575.1 Bacillus cereus group sp. N12 | reverse complement strand
TTACAATATAGTGTATTTCGAGTTCCTACATTATATGGTCCGTGGCAACCATCCTTTATGATGTATCATCAGCTCATTTTATCAGAACTGGATGAGAAAGAGTGCCGTTGTACGAGTGAGGAAAAAGGAAGCGATTTACTTTACATTGAAGATGTATGCGAATACTTATGGGGAAATGGAACGAACGGAGAGCATCTCGGTATATACAATTTACTTAGTGGTAAACGGTCGTTATGGGAAAAAGGGATGAATCTTTTACGTGCAGATGATAAAGTGAATAAAAATAATAAGGAAGAAAGAGATGAAGCGGCCGAGGATATTCCGATAAAAAGAAATACCCCGTTAGAATACGGTTTAAATAAACAATTGGCACATATGAAAAAATATAAAGAGTTATACGAAGGATAGTGCACGTGTTACACTATTGTATGGATTATGAATTGAAAGTTTTAATGGAGAGGAAGAGTATAATATGAACGAAAAAAGCATGCAATTTTTACAAATCGCAATGAAGCATTTACCAGAAGCAAAGGCAATTTTAGATTCGAATGGAATTGAGCTTGATATGGAGAAGGCACAACCAGTGTTAGAGTTATTAATGAAAGTTATGAATGAAGCATATGAGCTTGGGAAAGCAGACAAAGAATAAAACCCTTCTTTTTGAGGGGAGAGGGGCTCGAACCGTGAGTAGAAGCGGTTCGGGTCTTTTTATATTTCGAGCGAAGTAAGGGGAAGAATAGGGGAAGGTATGTTTTCGTTGTTTTTACTGAAAAATAAAGAGAATAAAACGCTAGCTTTCTATTTTAGCTGAAATATATTCTAGACAAAAGTAAATTTATGTTTTAAAATTAGTACCAAGTCATAATAATTGATATAAAACGGAGGGCTGCGATGTGAACGTGGGCATTTTAGGGATCGGAAGATATGTGCCAGAAAAAGTAGTCACAAATCACGATTTAGAGAAAGTAATGGATACATCCGATGAATGGATTCGTACGAGAACGGGAATTGCAGAAAGACGCATTGCCGATGAGACAATAGATACTTCATATATGGCCGTAGAGGCTTCTAAAAAAGCACTTGAAGATGCAGGGATTAGCGGAGAGGATATCGATCTTATTTTAGTGGCAACAGTAACGCCAGATCGTGCTTTTCCAGCAGTAGCTTGTGTGATTCAAGAGGCAATTGGAGCGAAACACGCAGCGGCAATGGATTTAAGTGCAGCGTGTGCTGGTTTTATGTACGGAATGATTACAGCACAGCAATTTATTCAAACTGGAACTTATAAAAATGTATTAGTAGTTGGTAGTGATAAACTATCTAAAATTGTAGACTGGAATGATCGAAACACAGCAGTACTATTTGGAGACGGAGCTGGTGCTATCGTAATGGGAGCTGTTTCAGAAGGAAGAGGCGTTTTATCTTTCGAATTAGGAGCAGACGGAAGTGGCGGCAAGCATCTTTATCAAGACGAGTATGTTATGATGAATGGCAGAGAAGTCTTTAAATTTGCTGTTCGTCAACTTGGAGATTCTTGTCTGCGTGTGTTAGATAAAGCTGGTCTTACGAAAGAGGATGTGGATTTCTTAGTACCACATCAAGCGAATATTCGTATTATGGAATCTGCGAGAGAGAGATTAAATTTACCACAAGAAAAAATGAGTATGACAATTGAAAAGTTCGGTAATACATCAGCTTCTTCCATTCCAATTGCAATGGTAGAGGAATTGCAAAATGGACGTATTCAAGACGGTGATTTAATTATACTTGTTGGTTTCGGCGGTGGATTAACATGGGGAGCAGTAGCTCTTCGTTGGGGTAAATAAGGATTGAGAGAAAAAAGGAGTGTATTTTGTATGGAAAAAAAGAGGGTCGTAATTACAGGACTAGGAGCTGTTACACCGATCGGAACAGATGTTGAAACAGCTTGGGAAAACATAAAAAAGGGTGTATCTGGAATCGGGCGACTTACAAGAATTGATCCGGAACTATTTCCAGCAAAAGTAGCAGCAGAAATTAACGACTTTGAAGTCGAGAAATATATTGATAAAAAAGAAGCGCGCCGTATGGATCGCTTTACACAATATGCAGTAGCAGCAGCGAAAATGGCAGTTGCGGATGCAAAGCTTGAAATTACAGAAGAAAACGGACCTCGAATTGGTGTATGGATTGGTTCTGGTATTGGTGGTATGGAAACATACGAAGAACAATTTAAGATTTTTACTGAGAAGGGTCCACGCCGCGTGAGTCCATTCTTCGTACCGATGATGATTCCAGACATGGCAGCAGGTCAAGTATCTATTGCGACTGGAGCGAAAGGAATTAACACTTGTTCTGTAACGGCTTGTGCATCTGGTGCAAACTCAATTGGTGATGCATTTAAAGCAATTCAGCGCGGTGATGCGGATGCAATGATTACAGGTGGAGCAGAAGCACCGTTAACAAGTATGGCATTCGCAGGATTTAGTTCAGCGAAAGCATTAACATTTAATGAAGATCCAGCAACTGCTTGCCGCCCATTTGATAAAAATCGTAGCGGTTTCGTAATGGGTGAAGGTTCAGGGATTCTAATTCTTGAAGAATTAGAGCATGCATTAGCACGTGGTGCTCACATTTATGCGGAAATCGCTGGTTATGGCGCAACTGGAGATGCATTCCATATTACAATGCCTGCTCCTGGCGGTGAAGGCGGAGTGCGTGCAATGCGTCAAGCTTTAGCGGATGCAGGTCTAGAGCCAGAAGATATCGATTACATTAATGCACATGGTACAAGTACCGATGCAAATGAAAAATACGAAACGATGGCAATTAAAGAAACTTTCGGTGAGCATGCATATAAAGTAGCCATTAGCTCAACGAAATCTATGACAGGTCACTTACTAGGTGCAGCTGGTGCTGTTGAAGCGATCTTCTCTATTAAATCAATTACGGACGGAGTAATTCCTCCAACAATTAACTATGAAACACCAGATCCAGAATGTGACTTAGATTACGTACCGAATAAAGCGAGACAGCAAGAAGTAAAAGCTGTATTAAGTAACTCACTAGGGTTCGGCGGTCATAACGCAGTATTAGTATTTAAATCGTATAAATAATAGATGAAATAAGGTGTTTTTTCGTAATAAACTACGAAAAAACACCTTATTTATTTTTACGCCTTTTTCTTCTTTTGCATATACATAAGAAAAAGGGGGGATAAAGATGGGGGTTGTTGAAACAGCCGAGTGGTTACATCTATATTATGGACGGCCAGAAAAGCTTTGTGAGAAATTTACGAAGTATATTCCACTGCCAAAAGAAAGGTTGTATCGCTTTTTAATTTCTAAAGGTATGTATCGCCCAGTAATGCGAGGAGAACGTGAAATTAAAGAATTAGAGAAAAAAGAAATTTGGAAAGAGTTACGTATGGAGTATGATAAATTGAAAAATTGGTTAAAAGGTCCGGATGTCCCTATCTTTATTTTATTATCAGATTCGTATAATCGAACTGTACAAGAAGAGTATAACGGAAAAGCTGGATTATCTATGCGTCACGTTATTTTCTTATTCGTATGTGGACGGAATTCGGTGGAAGAATTAAAAGTGTTATTGGCACATGAATATCACCACATATGCAGGTTACATCAAATTGAGACGAAAGAAACAGAGTATACGTTACTTGATACGATGATTATGGAAGGGTTAGCTGAGCAAGCAGTAACGGAAAGATATACAGAAAAAAATAATGCACCGTGGACGAAATATCTTTCAAAAGAAGAGGCGATTTATTATTGGCAAAACGTTGTTCAAGAAAGAATAAGTATAAAACGAGGAACGAGGGAGCATGACGTATTATTAAACGGACTTCATTCTTATCCGAAAATGCTTGGTTATGCGCTTGGATTTCACATTGTAAAAGATTGTGTAGCGTTTGAAGGGGAAGATACACTGTCTTTATTACCTATAGATGCGAAAGAAATATTGAGTAAAGCAAATACATTTCGTATTCCATGAAAAACAGGAGGTCTATCTCCTGTTTTTTTAGATATTATAGAAGGAAAAATAATAATTAGAATATATTTCCTTAAGTGGAATAAAGTTAAGCGAAAATGAACATAATGATTGGTACAAACAGTAGTGAAGTGAGGGATAGAGAATGTTATATCTACATGATGTATGGGTAAATTGGTTTGAAGGTGAAGAAAATGGGTATAACGTTTGTCATTTTTACGAATGGCGGAAAGATGATACGATTGAACTATTAGATCAAGTGCCATTATTAAAAGTAGATGCCACATTATATCATTACATCGAGAACGAATTGTTAGAGCTTCCGCAAAAGTTGTTGGAAGACGTACATCATAAGGCTTATATTCGTAAAAATCATGAACGTTTGCAGCAAGAGTATTGCTTTGTTGTTACAGATGGAAAAGGAATTATTGCGATTGATACAATTGGTTACAATGTACCAATTAGAAAAAGTAGACTTATACCTCGCCAAGAGCAGATGGTATATGAGATGGTGGAAAACGTACAAGCAGAAAAGTATGAGTTCCAAGTAGAGGAAACAGAAAAGGAACATCATATTTTATCACCATCGCCTTTCATTATGAATGGCTTAACTCGTAAAGAGAGACAGCTAAAACAATTATTATTTATGGCGTTAGATCAATTACATACAACGAAAAACACAGCGGAAATTCGCTATTGGTACACAGAATGGGATCCGTCAGCATATGGAACGGTCCAAGATATGGAATTTGAAGATATTTGGGCAAGACTATATGATGAAGCGAAATCAGGCTGGTCTGAGAAGCACGAACAATTATGCGAGCGCCTTGTAAAAGGACAGCCGTTTTTTGAAAAGTTATGGGAAATGGAAAATGAGCAAAAGGTAAATTAAAAAACCGCCAATTGGCGGTTTTTTAATTTGATGAAATCCAGCTTCAGCGGCAAGAATATTCGGTGGCTTCGCGCCTTCCTGCGAGGCAAAAAGCGCCTCTACGTCAGGAGCTCCATCCCCCTCACATTCTAAACGAGCCGCCTCCGCTTTATATGAAATCCAGCTTCAGCGGCAAGAATATTCGGTGGCTTCGCGCCTTCCTGCGAGACAAAAAGCGCCTCTACGTCAGGAGCTCCATCCCCCTCACATTCTAAACGAGCCGCCTCCGCTTTATATATTATCTACGCTTTCTGCTTAGTCCCATTGCGTTTTCTACTTTGCGTAGTTGTTTGAATGCAACGCGGTTTGCTTTTTCGGCACCTTTGTCTAGAATTTTGTCTAGTTCTGGGGAGCTGATTAGTTCGTTATATTTGTCTTGGATTGGGCGAATTGCTTCTACGACTACTTGTGCTAAGTCACCTTTGAAGTCGCCGTATCCTTTTCCTTCGTACATTGCTTCTATTTCTTCAACTGTTTTTCCTGAGAATGAAGAGTAAATTGTTAATAGGTTAGAGATTCCAGGTTTATTTTCTTTATCGAATTTCACGATACCTTCTGAATCTGTTACAGCACTTTTAATTTTCTTTTCAATTGTTTTTGGTTCATCAAGCATACTGATCATTGATTTTGGATTCGGATCAGATTTACTCATTTTTTTCGTAGGTTCTGTTAATGACATAACGCGAGCTCCTACTTTTGGAATACGAATTTCAGGAACTATGAACACTTCACGGAAGCGTTTGTTGAAACGCTCTGCTAGATCACGTGTTAATTCCATATGTTGTTTTTGGTCATCACCAACAGGTACGATTTCTGTGTTATAAAGTAAAATATCAGCAGCCATTAATGGTGGATACGTAAGTAATCCAGCTGGAACTGAATCTCTACCTGAAGCTTTATCTTTATATTGTGTCATACGCTCTAATTCTCCAACGTAAGCAACAGATTGCATGATCCATCCTAGTTGAGCGTGTGCAGGTACTTCTGATTGTACAAATAAAGTAGCTTTTTCAGGATCGATGCCGCATGCTACATAAAGTGCAGCAAGACTACGAATGTTTTTGCGAAGTTGTATAGGATCTTGAGGTACTGTAATGGCATGTTGGTTTACAATACAGAAATAGCAATCGTGTTCGTTTTGAAGCTCTGTAAATTGCTTCATAGCCCCTAAATAGTTTCCAAGTGTAATCGTTCCGCTTGGCTGAATACCAGAAAAGATAACTGACATAATTATTTCCTCCTAAATTTGAATGCGTGATAGGGAAGAGAAGGCAAACAAAAAAGCCCATTCATCCCAAAAAACTATAGGGACGAATGGACCGCGGTACCACCCTAATTATTTCACTACTGTGAAATCTCTCTAATCCATAGTAACGTCTGGATATAACGCCAAGGCCTACTACTTTCGGTTCGGTTTGGTGCTCAAAAGCCCATTCCACATTGTACAATTACTTGTTCACACCAGCCACAAGCTCTCTGAAATTGTTTCAATATGTACTCTTCTTTATCATCGCATACATATAAATTTATTTATTGTTAACTGAGCTCTTTTAATATGAAAGAACTAAAGTTTTATAACAAAATGTTTTGCTGATAATTATATCATATGGGATAGTGTTTGCAAACTACATCAAAATAGTAAAGCTAATGAGAGTCGAGAACGCTCCGAGTATGATACCTGTAATACAAATAGGATATGTCCATTTGAATGAATATGTTTTATAAATACGTTCTTTCTTATTCACCGGTTCCTCGGATTCTTCAATTAACGAGTCTATTTTTTTGTTCGTGCCAAATACTCTCTGGAAAGCGTAAAGAGTTACATTGAAAAATCCATTTTGAAATATGAATAAAAAACCACCTATCAGAATAAAAAATAGCGCGATATAAAACGAAATGTTGACAAAGTTCAACAAAAATTGAGATGAAATGAGGAATGCACCAATACTAGAAGCAATCATCGCTATAAAAATTAGTATACAAGTATGAAAAAAAACTTTATTCAAAATATTCCCCTCCGTCAAAATATTACTAGAATTATTATACTATAAAAGCTATAATAAGTACTAGAAATAATTTTTTGAAAATTATACGCAATTAAAGGTCTGATTTTAAGATGATGGTAGCAATGTTAACGTATCCCTTTACGAAAAATTAAAAATATAAACATTTTATTAAAAATTTTAACAAAAAAACAAAAAACTATATTCACAATCGTCGTATTATATGTATAATGAAAATTGTAGAAACTTGGAGATTATTCTTTCAATTCTACTTTTTAACAAGTGAGGGTACAGGAAGTGCAATTAGGGGAGGCAACACAACATGAAGAAAAAGATACCGTTATTACTTGCATCAACTTTAACTGCAAGTATGTTGCTTGGCGCGTGTAGCTACCAAAAAGATGACGCAAAAGCAAAAGGGAAAGAGAACGCTACGAGTAGTAGTAACGGAAAACAGATTCTTAATTTAACAGAGTTATCTGAAATTCCGTCAATGGATGCATCATTAGCATCTGACTCTTCATCTTCTACAGCATTAAAT
>NZ_JAEHBO010000141.1:0-7486 GCF_016483575.1 Bacillus cereus group sp. N12 | reverse complement strand
ATATGTATGCGACACATCTGTTGTATTAAATGATGCACTAGATAACAATCACCGTGTATTATTTGAAGGTGCACAAGGTGTTATGCTTGATATTGACCACGGTACGTACCCATTTGTTACATCTTCTAACCCGATTGCTGGTGGTGTAACAGTTGGAACTGGAGTTGGTCCGGCGAAAGTTACTCGCGTTGTAGGTGTATGTAAAGCATATACAAGCCGTGTTGGTGATGGTCCATTCCCTACTGAACTTAATGATGAAATTGGTCATCAAATTCGTGAAGTTGGTCGTGAATACGGAACAACAACTGGTCGCCCACGCCGTGTAGGTTGGTTCGATAGCGTTGTTGTAAGACATGCGCGTCGTGTTAGTGGTTTAACGGATTTATCATTAAACTCTATTGATGTATTAACAGGTATTCCAACTCTTAAAATCTGTGTTGCTTACAAATATAACGGAGAAGTTATAGATGAAGTTCCAGCAAACTTAAACATTTTAGCGAAATGTGAGCCTGTATATGAAGAGCTTCCAGGTTGGGAAGAAGATATTACTGGTGTGAAATCATTAGATGAGCTTCCTGAAAATGCAAGAAAATACGTAGAGCGTGTTTCTGAATTAACAGGAATCCAATTATCTATGTTCTCAGTTGGACCAGATCGTAACCAAACGAATATCGTTCGTAACGTATACGAAGTTTAATTGATATTTTTAAGAAAAACTCATGTCCGCATGAGTTTTTTCTTATCTTTTATAAAAAAACAAAAAAAGTATTGCAAAAGTGAAAGATGATATGTTATGATACATCTTGTCGTCACGAAAATATGACGTTGGTGAGTATGAGCCATTAGCTCAGTTGGTAGAGCATCTGACTTTTAATCAGAGGGTCGAAGGTTCGAATCCTTCATGGCTCACCATTTTATTTTTCGTGGCCCGTTGGTCAAGTGGTTAAGACACCGCCCTTTCACGGCGGTAACACGGGTTCGAATCCCGTACGGGTCATGTTTTTTTATGTTTATTTTTGGTCCCGTGGTGTAGTGGTTAACATGCCTGCCTGTCACGCAGGAGATCGCCGGTTCGACCCCGGTCGGGACCGCCACTTTTGTTTATACCACCATTAGTGGTTTTATATATAGTTTTGGCTCGGTAGCTCAGTCGGTAGAGCAGAGGACTGAAAATCCTCGTGTCGGCGGTTCGATTCCGTCCCGAGCCACTCTCAGGATATTAAGTGGGCCCACTTAATATCCTTTTTATTTTGTGTAGTTTTACAAATGTGGGTAGTTATTTTACAATAGGATGAGGAGCCTCTAGCAGTTGAAGCTAGAGGTTTTTCTGTAGATCGTATAGGATTCCGTGTAAAGGTGGATCATACATGAGTCTATGAGAATAGAGGAGAGAACACTTAAATAAAGGTTGCTGTCATATAGGGATATACTATAGAAACATCAATATATTTAAGAATCATTGACCATATTTTTATGAGGAGGAAATAGACGATGATGGGAAAGAAAATTTTAGTAGTTGATGATGAAAAGCCGATTGCAGACATTTTGAAGTTCAACCTAGAAAAAGAGGGTTTTGAAATTGTAATGGCACATGATGGTGATGAAGCAATTGAGAAAGCTAATGAAGAACAGCCAGATATGGTTTTATTAGATATTATGCTACCAGGAAAAGATGGTTTAGAGGTTTGTCGTGAAATACGTAAAAACTCAGAAATGCCGATTATTATGCTTACAGCGAAGGACTCTGAAATTGATAAGGTATTAGGGCTTGAGCTTGGAGCAGATGATTATGTAACGAAGCCATTTAGTACGAGGGAATTACTTGCTCGTGTGAAGGCGAATTTACGCCGCCATCAACAAGGTGGTGCAGCAGAAAAAGAAGAAAATACTGAAATGGTTATTGGACCAATTATTATTAATCCAAATGCTTATAGTGTAACAAAGCGTGAGGAAAATATTGAGCTTACACATCGTGAATTTGAATTGCTACATTATTTAGCAAAACATTTAGGACAAGTTATGACACGTGAACATTTATTGCAAACAGTTTGGGGTTATGATTATTTTGGAGATGTGCGTACAGTGGATGTAACAGTACGTCGTTTACGTGAAAAAATTGAAGATAATCCAAGTCATCCTACTTTAATTGTAACTAGACGTGGGGTAGGGTATTACTTGCGTGACCCAGAGCAGGAATAATATATGAAAAAGGTTGGTTTTTTTCAATCCATTCATTTAAAGTTTGTGCTCATATATATGCTATTAATATTAATAGCGATGCAAGTAATCGGTGTATATTTCGTAAGAGAATTAGAAAAAAGTCTTGTACAAGGCTTTAAGGATTCTCTGACACAACAAACGAATTTACTATCGTATAATTTAAAGCAAGAATTTACAAAAAGTCGTGAAAAAACAGATCCAGAATCATTAGATGACGCTATAAAAAATTCGATTCAAAAGTTTGCATCGGATCGTAAGAAAGATATTCAAGAAGTAAGTGTATTTGATTCTAATAGAAAATTAATGGCGATTTCAGACACGGCTAAGCAAAATAAGATAGGCAGAACATCGACAGATATAGCTGTTCAACGGGTAATTGTACAAAATAAACTAGAATCAAAAATTGAGAAAGATGGAGGAACTGGCCATCGAGTTCAAGTGATGATTACTCCTATTCAAAGCGATAAAGCTGGGGAGGTACTTGGTGTCATTCGTATTGTTGCATCTATGGAAGATGTATACAAACAAATGAAGGATATAAATCAAATTTTTGCTACCGGAACAGTGATTGCTTTGTTAGTAACGGCTGTACTTGGGATTTTACTAGCTCAAACAATTACAAGACCAATTTCAGATATGCGAAGGCAAGCAATTGAAATGGCAAAAGGAAATTATTCGAGAAAAGTAAAGGTCCATAGTCATGATGAAATTGGCCAATTAGCATTATCTTTCAATAATTTATCAAAAAAGCTACAACAAGCTCGTTCTTCAACAGAAAGCGAAAGACGTAAATTATCATCTGTTTTATCACATATGACAGATGGAGTAATTGCTACTGACCGAAAAGGGGATATTATTTTATTAAATGACCCTGCGGAAAAGATGCTAAATGTTTCGCGTGAAACGGCGCTGGATCAATCGGTTTTAGAAGTATTGGGGATACAGGAAGAATTTACGCTCGATCATTTATACGAAGAGCCTGATTCTGTTTTATTAGATTTTAGTACGAGAAATGAACCATACATTTTACGTGCTAGTTTCTCTGTTATTCAAAAAGAGACGGGGAAGGCAAATGGTTTAATTGCTGTATTATACGATGTAACGGAGCAGGAGCGTATAGAAGGGGAACGCCGCGAGTTTGTGGCGAACGTCTCTCATGAATTAAGAACACCATTAACAACGATGCGTAGTTACTTAGAAGCGCTGACAGATGGTGCATGGCAAGATCCAAATATTGCACCGCAATTTTTAACAGTTACACAAGAGGAAACAGAAAGAATGATAAGGCTTGTAAATGCGCTGTTGCAACTATCTAAGCTTGATAGTACAGAACATCGTTTGATGAAAGAGTGGGTCGACTTTACTGACTTCTTTAATAATGTTATTGATCGCTTTGAAATGTCTAAAGAGCAAAATGTAAGTTTCAAACGATCTTTCTCTAAAAAATCTAGATTTATTGATATGGATACGGACAAAATTACACAAGTGTTGTATAACATTATTTCTAACGCATTAAAGTATTCGCCAGAAGGTGGAACAGTAACATATCGCTTACGTGATCGAGGGGAGTTATTAGAGATTAGTGTAAGTGACCAAGGTATGGGTATTCCGAAAGAAAACGTAGATAAAATCTTCGAACGTTTTTATCGTGTGGATAAAGCCCGTTCAAGACAAATGGGTGGTACAGGTCTTGGATTAGCTATTGCAAAAGAAATGATTGAGGCACATGGTGGTTCTATTTGGGCGAAGAGTGAGGAAGGAAAAGGAACGACGATTTATTTCACACTGCCACTGGCACCAGATGAAGAGGACGATTGGGAATGAGTATGGAAAACTTTAAAACGATAGTTCTAATTAATTTAGTTGTTATTAGTCTATTTTTAACTTTTAATTTATGGACATATGTTCCCGATTCCACTTCTGTGCAAAATACAAAATTTGTTCAAGGTAATGAAGAGATAAATCCGATAAAGATTTCAGGAGTTGTTCGCCCATCCTCTGTTATTGTTCATAAAGAAAAAAATCATTACGTAAGTGAGAATACGAACAACGTGAACTCACTTTATAAAATTCTTGAAAATGGAGAATTACATGATTTTAGGGAAATAACAGGCACAGTTCCTAAAGGGGATTTTCTTTCTTATGTACACGGAGAAGAAAAGATTGAATTTGTTTTTCCTACAAATGTGCCACTTGAGACGATTAAAGACATGTTCAATATTAAAGATAAAAATTTAGAATCTAATAGAAGTTTTAATCGCATTGTAATCGATCCTTCTCGAAGCAAGGACCAAGAAATTAAAGTTAATTTTATTTCTTATGATAATCCTCGTAGAATATATCAAGCGATGTTGAGTGGTGCTTATGTAAAGGATGTTATAAACGACCAAAATCGATTTATTACATTAGCAAAACCATATTTTGAATATCAAGTAAATGATACGAAAAAACTGTTTTTACCAGATGGAATTACGGAATTAAATCAGATAGAGTATTTTGTGTCTGGGTTAGATGTGGATTCATTTAAAAATGTTTTATTTAGTGATCCGCGTTATTTAAGTCCTATTACCGAGAAATCAAAGGAAACATTTACAGATGGTATTCGATCTATGGAAATTGATAAGTTGAATTTAATGTTGAAATATAAAAATTCCGCAGTATATAGTGATAAAGTTACAGATAATGCGATGCTTTTGAAGAAAAGCTTCGACTTTGTAAGTGGGCACAGTGGTAACTTAAATTCTTATCGTCTTGATTATATTAATAAGGGGAAAACCTCATTCCGTTTATACGAGGGCGGTTTACCTGTATTTAATGCAGATGGAATGGCTGAATTAAAACAAGCATGGGGTTCAGGCGAAATCATGCAGTATGAGAGATCTCTTTTTGATTTCAATATTCCTTTACCTAGTACACCCACTTCTCTTGCATCAGGTCGTACAGTGATGACATCATTAGAGAATAATCCGGAAATTGACAAAAATTCAATTCAGGATGTTGGTATTGGTTATAAAATGTCATTGAAATCTTCCGTGAACGGAGGTCCTGTGAACGGAGGAGAGATCAGTATTTTACAGCCGATATGGTATGTAAAATGTGATGAAGAGGGTAAACAAAAAATATATGAGTGGAGTGAGGGAGGACTAAATGGATTGGGATCGAATTAAAACGATATTTATTGTGACCTTTTTTGTTTTAGACCTCTTTCTTATCTTTCAGTTCATTCAAAAGCAAGATAGTAATCAGTTGGAAATTGTGACAGAAACAAAAATTGATCAACAATTAAAAGAATCTAAAATTACTATGGGGAGTTTTCCTAAAGAGCCGAAAAAAGAGTCATTTATTATGGCGAAAAATAAAAACTTTAAAGAAGAAGATGTGCAATCTTTAAAAAATCAAACAGCGCATCTGCAAAATGAATATACGATTGAAGGTAAGTTGAAAGAGCCATTTTTAAATGCAAAATCATTATCTAAGGATAAATATAATGATTTCTTAAAAAACAGTGTCCTTGATGGGCAGAAATACGAATTTGGAGCAATGAAAGACTCTAAAATTTATTTCTTCCAAAAGTATAAGGATAAGCCGATTTTCCACAATAATCATGCAATGATTGTTGTGGATTTAAATGAAAAAAACGAGCTTGTTTCGTATACACAAACAATGTTAACGGATTTGAAGGAAATGGGCGAAAGTGAAAAAACGAAAGAACAAGAAATTATCACTGCTCAAACAGCTTTGGAAAATATATATTTAAAAAATAAAATTGCAGAAAATACGCACGTGAAAGAGGCGCAGATTGGATATGCGGCTCTAGCTGAATCATCTTCTAATATACAAGTGCTAGCTCCAACTTGGAACTTAAAGACAGAGCAGAAAAAGGACTTTTTTGTGAATGCAATTGAAGGACAAGTTATGGAATTAGGGGAAACTCAAGTGCCGGAAGAACATAATGGAGTGAGAAAGAATGAGTATGCATTTTAGTGTGCTTGCAAGTGGAAGTACAGGGAATATGCTATATGTAGGAACGGATGAAAAAAAATTACTCGTCGATGCAGGTTTAAGTGGTAAAGCAACAGAGGCTTTATTTAAACAAGCAGAACTGAATATAAATGATGTATCAGGTATTCTTGTCACACATGAGCATAGTGACCATATTAAAGGATTAGGTGTATTGGCGCGTAAATATGATTTACCAGTTTATGCGAACGAGAAAACATGGAATGCAATGGAACATTTAATAGGAAATATCCCAACTGAGCAAAAGTTCATTTTCTCAGTTGGGGATGTGAAAACATTCGGTGATATTGAGGTCGAGTCATTTGGAGTTTCCCATGATGCGGCAGAGCCGATGTTTTATGCTTTTCATAACAATAATAGAAAATTAGCCCTTATTACAGATACAGGATACGTGAGCGACCGTATGAAAGGTGTTATTAAGGGAGCTAATGCTTTCGTATTTGAAAGTAATCATGATGTGGAAATGCTTCGTATGGGACGTTATCCGTGGAGCATTAAAAGACGTATTTTAAGCGACGTTGGTCACGTTTGTAATGAGGATGCTGCGTTAGCGATGGTAGATGTAATTACAGATGAGACAAAACATATTTATTTAGCACATTTAAGCTTAGATAACAATATGAAAGAACTAGCGCGTATGTCAGTATCGCAAGTGTTAGAGGAAAAAGGATTTGGAGTGGGAGAATCCTTTGAAATTCATGATACAGATCCAAAAATGCCTACGAAAATTCAATACGTATAATTCTTCATTTTAGTAAACAATAAAGGTGAATATAGTTGTTTTCAGGAAGATAGGTGAACAAATATGTCCTTTATTGATGAAGAAAAGTATCGTATAAAACGTGCAGGTAAAAAGAAGCATAAAGGTATTGTCATTTCTAGCATAGCAGGAACAATTGTAGGGGCTTCATTATTTGCATTTGGGGCGCCTTTATTTTCGAATCATGCTGGCGCGCTTCCGCAAGCTGAAGCAAGTGGAAGTAACATGGCTGAAGCTCAAGGGATTAAACAGGTTAGCTTTGTAGACGCTGTTGATCGCGCTTCTGAAGCTGTTGTTGGTATTATTAATATTCAACGAGACAATTTTTCAGAGGCAGATTCAGAAGCCGGTACAGGATCTGGTGTCATTTATAAAAAGACAGATGGACAAGCTTACATTGTAACAAATAACCATGTCGTTGCTGGAGCAAATCGTATTGAAGTAAGTCTAAGTGACGGTAAGAAGGTCCCAGGGAAAGTATTAGGA
>NZ_JAEHBO010000140.1:0-7627 GCF_016483575.1 Bacillus cereus group sp. N12 | reverse complement strand
CTCCATTTCGATATGTATCTATTATATAACAAACATACATTCGATAGGTAGTGAAGTAACAATTTATGTATGTCGAATAATTAAGATGGCTCCCTGCCATCCCTTGTCTGAAGCCAATTCATCTCCCACCTACTCACTTAGCGTTCCTTGAGGAAGGAGTCTTCTTGGCTAAAATGATAAAGAGACTTCACCCTTTCAACTTACAATGTACTTCAACGACTACTAGCTACTTCCTAAACGTTGTTCCTCATTTACTAATCTGTTTATGCTTTTTTTAAATTTGCAAAAGGACCAACAATATGTTCATATTACTTATTAACCATTATTGGCTGGATTCTCTCCTGAATTCCCATCATTACTTGGTTGCATTGGCGTTCCATGGCCATCCCCATTGTTTGGCAGTGTTGTATTTCCTTGGTCACTACCATTGTTTGGCGGCTTTGTATTTCCTTCGCCACTACCAATGTTTGGTGGCTTAGTATTTCCTTCGCCACTGCCATTGTTTGGTGACCTTGTATTTCCTTCGCCACTACCATTGTTTGGTGGCCTTGTATTTCCTTCGCCACTACCATTGTTTGGTGGCCTTGTATTTCCTTCGCCACTACCACTGTTTGGCTCACTTTGCTTTTGCTCTTCTTGTTTCTTTAATTCTTCTTGTTTCTTTTGCTTTTCTTTTTGCTTATTTTCATTCGACTGTTCAGTCGTATTGGCTATTTTCGCATTTGGAGAAGAATCACGCTTCTCACCTTTAATACGTAATTCGCTACCTTCTTGAACTACACTGTTCGGCATTTTAAATTGCGACTTATCTGTAGCAAAATTAGTCATCATTTCTTTAAAAATCAACTGAGCAATCTTCGTATTTTTACTACTAATATAATTTTCTTTACTATCTTTTATATATCCAGTCCATACTGCCATCGTATATTGTGGTGTATAACCAGCAAACCAACTATCACGGGTTGCACTTTCTGGTAGATTATATTTTGCTATTTGTTCTAAAGAATAGTTTGTTGTACCTGTTTTACCCGCTATATCTAAAGAACCTATATTAGCTGTTGTACCCAATCCAGATGAAACAAAAGTACGAAGCATATCAGTAATCATATATGCTGTAGAATCCTTCATAACTCGTTTTGGCTTTTGCTCAAAGCTTTTTGATTTACCATCTGGATAAACGACTTTCTTAACAAAATGCGGTTTCGTATACTTACCATCATTACCAAATGCCGCATAAGCACCTGCAATTTCAGTTGGTGACGCTTCATTTGTACCAATCGCTGTTGATTCGGTCGGTGCTACATTAAATGTAATACCTAGCTTTTCAGAGAAAGCTTTTGATTTATTAATTCCTACTTCTTTTGCAGTTTTTATTGCCGGGATATTTCGGGACGTTTTCAATGCATCACGCATTGTAATTGGTCCTAAATGCTTTCTATCTGCATTTCTAACTTCTTGTCCTGTTGAATACTTAAATGGAGAGTCATCAATTTGATGGTAAGTAGCCCATTTTAAATATTCAATTGCAGGAGCGTAATCAAAAATTGGTTTCATCGTTGAACCTGCTGAGCGATTTAACTCAATCGCCATATTATGCCCTTTAAATACAGTTTTATTTTCACCACGTCCGCTACCAATTGCACGAACTTCTCCAGTTTTCGTATCCATAAATGTGAACGCACCTTGGAATTTCTCATTTGGATAATTAATAATATTTTCATTTAAAATCTTGTCCGCAAAATCCTGTGCCTTTGGATCTAATGTTGTATAAATTTCTAAACCGTCAGATCCAATATTAGCATCTGGCAACTCTTTTTCAACTTCTTTCACAACCGCATCCATAAAAGCAGGATATGGCATTTCTTTTTGTTCAGTTGCTTTCTTAAGACCTTCTGTTACTGGAACTTTTGATGCTTCTTCCATTTCTTTTTTTGTAATATAACCATGTCGATTCATTAATTCAAGTACAACATTTCTTCTTTCTGTTGCTTTTTTGATATTTTGTTCTTTCGTTGGATCATAGCTATTAGGCGCTTTCATTAAACCAGCAAGCATCGCAACTTCTGTTAGTGTTAAATCCTTCAATTCCTTACCATAGTAATTTTGTACCGCTGTTGCGATTCCATATGAACGGTTGCCTAAGTAAACTTTATTTAAGTACATTTCTAAAATTTCATGTTTTGAATACTGTTGTTCTAGCTTGTACGCTAAATATATTTCTTGCACCTTTCTCTTTGACGTTTTTTCCATTGATAAGAAGTAATTTTTAATAACTTGCTGCGTAATCGTACTTCCACCTTGAGAGCCGTAATCTCCTTTTAGGCTGACTAAAACTGCACGTGTAGTACCTTTAAAGTCTACACCTCTATGCTCATAAAAACGTGCATCTTCTGCTGCTAAAAACGCATTTTCTACTAATTTAGGAATTTGACCATACATAATATTTGTTCGTTTTTCTTTCCCATATTCATATATCAATTTCCCATCTTTATTATAAATTTTTGAGGATAACGGATTAACAAGTTTTGTTTTCTCAAGTTTTGGCGCATCCTTGATCATAACGAAAAAAGTAGCAACCCCTGCGACTAACCCTAGAATACCAAGTAATAAACAACTAATTAAAAACTTACGAAAAAATGATGTTTTACCTTTTGGTTTTTGTTTTTTAGCATCTGGTTGTTTTTTCTTTTTAACTTGTCGTCGCTCCTCTCGAGAACGATAATTTTCTGACATGCTACTTTCTCCTGCCTTTCAATTCTCCTGTTGATTTACTTAAAATTATTGAGGTTACCTTCAGAAATATACTTATATTTAAAAAGTGTGCTAATCAGAAACAGTACATAGTTTTATAATCTATAGATTATAAAACGTAGATTAACTCTTGAACGAACTATTCCATCTCTATTCTGTATAATAATGCTGCCCCTTAAAGCAAAAAAATTGTGAGCTGTTCCTCATCTCTTTGCACTTTATCTAATATTTGTAATAGTGAGTTCTTACATTACTCGTATAATATAATGGCTCTTGTTAGCATAATCGTAATGAAAAGAATGTAAAAAACGATTCTTTTGATGTAAAAAAGAATCGACTTCTAATTTTTCGAATAAAATGTTCCCCACTGTGTTATCACTATAATGAATATCCGTCTCCGCAATTTCCCCCAAGAGTCATACCGGTATCCACTTGATTCTCTGTAATTGGTGAATACTTGACTAAATCATATTTTGTATAAGTGAAAATATCACCTAATTTGTCAATTGGATATTGTAGTAAAAATGCCCCTGCAATCAGAACCTTAAAGGTAGATGCGTAAACAAACCATTCGTAAGGTAATCGATAGGTAACTGCCCATTTTGTATCAGCGTCGATTGGATAGTAACCCAGTCAAGCGTCGAACTTTTCTCAAGTTGCGTGGGTGCTCAATGAGGCGTATGAGTTTCATATTTAGCTTTCTCTACTTTTTCTTTTGCTTCCATCTAAAATGGTTCACCTGTAAAAAGTTTTACACTTGCAAGACTTAAACTTAATACTCCAACACACATCCCTATTTTTAACATCCTTGTACTTTTCAAGATAATCAGTCCTTTCGTGTTTAGCAGTACTTAAAATAGATGTCAAACCAGACTCAATGTATCATGTTTGGGTACTAAGTTTTTAGGATTACATTTAATAGACAATTTAAGTAATAAATTTGTTCCACTTTAATATGAGGAAGAAATTTGAGTTTGTATAGTAACGGAACCGAAACGCTAATAGGGGGACAACAACGAGAAATGAAATTTCATAGAAAATCCAATCTTAGCTTGATAGACATGTATTACCATCAGCGTTTTGGAACATTATCACGCTAAGCAAAAAACCTCACTTTTCATCTTTTTTAAGATAAGAAGTGAGATTTTTCGTTTTGGTGTATTTATTTTTCTTAACTTGATGGTGACCAGTTTTTACCCATATAGACGTAATTTTTTTACTTTTCTGTAATATTTACAAATTCAACGGCTCCCTTACCCTCAGTACCTAAAGCCGTATTCAATTTATTTATTTCCTTTGTTAATTCTGGTTCTTTCCCCTGATTGACTAAATTAAGATTCCCAAAAGATTTATTAAAAGATAGAAATTGTCTTGTTTTTTCTTTCCCATTTATTTCTTTAAATAAAGTATCATCTACAATTAATAGGATTTCGTTGGATCCACCACGATATGGCGCTAGCCATACATCACCTTCATACTTAGTACTCATTTTTTTCCCGTCATATGTTATTTCTTTTAAGTCCTTATATTCTTTATTTGCAAATAAGATAGTTTCATCTTTTTCTATTTTTGGTAATGAATCAATAGGAGCTGAAGTCATGTCCCCCTGATTATTATCCCTTTCACGTATAAGCCCCTTTTTTTCCATTTTTTCAGCAGTTGTTCTACTAATAAATAGTAAATTACTAGGAGTATCCGCCCCTGCATCCCCAAACTGTGTCGGGAGCTTTATGTTGAGCTTGTTATTATCTATGCTCCCCTCTTTTATTTTGAATTGGTCTTGTGATATGGTTATATCTTTGTATAGGTCTATTATAGAATTTCTTGTTTGTTCATTTAACTGCTCTACCTCTATTGAAAGCCCATTTGCTGGGGAATTTTTTGTACCAAATAATGAACATGCTCCTAACATGGTAATCGAAATACCAGCTACTATTAATAATCCAATTCTTTTTTTCAATCTATATTCTCCTTCTTCTAATTATATTTGAATTAAAAAATCGTTTTATACATTTTTTTCAAATATTGAGCTCGAACAAAGTAAAAGTATATAATTTGCATAACTAAGAAACAAATCAATACCATAATTGAACTACCCAAGACTGAAAAATTGGCTAAATGTTGTAAGGCCATAAAAGCAACCGCACTATGTGCAATAGCAATTATAATTGGTAAAAAGAATAAAAGTGCAAGTTGACGTGACACAATTTTCTTTAATTCAGGTTTACTTAAACCAACTTTTGCTATCATTTTATATTGCTGCTGATTTCGTTCTAAGTCTGTGTATAATCGGAAATATAAAAAGCTTGCAGCAAACGTAAAGAAAACAATACCTATTAATACACTCATGATGGATGCAAGTCCAAAACCTTGTTTCATCACTATCCATGTAAATATTAAAGAAGAAAATTTATATTGTTTGTTGTATAATTCAGGCTCATGTATACCTTCATTATCTTTCTGAAGAGTAGTCACGATTTTTTCAGCAACCTTTTTTGTTTGATCCCAATTTTTCACAATAAAACCATTGATAGTCGATTGTCCATATTGTTTCTCTGGGTCTACAATCATTTGATTATATAAAACGTCTGGTACAATAATTATCGTGACGGTTGTATCTTGTAGTTCTTTCGGAGCTAGTATTTTATCTACATGCATATCTTTTTTTATATTTTCATGCAACAATTGAAATTCATTTTGATTAGATTTTGTATTAGCGACTTTTTTTGAAGGAATGACAAAACTACTATTTTGATCTTTTAAGCTTTCTTTTTCAAAATCAAATGATTCTGCTAACCTATTGTAATCACTTATTTTTATAACGCTTAATAATACATTGCTGTTATAAAGGGTATCTGGAATTTGTTTTATGGAATAGGCTACTTGTTTGAATTTAAACCCACCATTATTGAGTTCGCTTTCTATTCTTTTTAGATGCTCTTTTTCTAAAGGATTATTATTATAAGACTGATAAGAAAATGCGAAGGGACTATTTGATTCAGCCATGGCTGTGTTACCTAATCCCATACAAGTTCCCACTGCAGTGAAGGCAACAGCAGATATAATAGTGACCATAAAAAACATTTTTGCATTATCTTTTAATTGATACACTAAATCTGAGATGGTGAGTATGTTTGTTTTCTTAAAGAAAATATTTTCCCTTTTCTTTAATACACGTAACACATACACACTGAGCTGTGTAAATAAGAAGTACGTTCCAAGTACAACAAAGCTCACCCCTATCGCCATCATGAATAATACATATTTCACATCCTTGTAATGAATTGCGTTAACACTATGGAAAACAGCTGTATATCCTAATCCAATACAAATTAGTGCCAACAAAGATAGCCACAGGGATGCTTTTGGTTCAGGCTTTGGCTTTTCTTCTGCTTTTATTAATTCTACTAATTGCTCTACATTTACTAGTCGAGAAGTGAAAAGTGAAATAAGTAAAAATAATAAGAAGAAAGCTCCAAATGTTATTCCAATTGCTTTAAATGGCATGTAAAATGGGAGTCCTTTATCAATCATTAGCAGATTGTTGCTCATAATTAAGATAAACTTAGAGAAAGCCATTCCAATTGTAATTCCTGTTAAAATAGAAGCGATTCCAATTATTATATTTTCAATAAATACTAATTTATTCAACTGTGAACGTGACATCCCATGTAGCATTAGAATTCCAAAATCTTTTTTTCTTGTTTTTAAAAATGCACTTACAGAATATAGGATAAAGAAGAATGAGAAGAAAAATATTAACCCCTGCGATATCTTTAATCCTGACTTTGCAAATGTATTGATTGTTACACTGGCAGCAAGATCGCCTTGTAAATTAGGATGAAATGCAAGTAATGCATAGGTAAAGAAAATCATAATAGCAAACGTACTACTTAAAAAATGAGCCAAATATGTTCTTTTACTACGAATAACGTTATTAAATGCGAACTGTCGAAAAGTCATTTGCATTTCCTCCTAATAATGCTAAAACCTCTAGAATTTTTTGATAGAATACTTTGCGATTATCTCCACAATAAATCTCATTGTATAACTGTCCATCTTTGATAAACACAATTCGATCACAATAACTTGCAGCCATTGCATCATGTGTCACTAACATCATCGTTGTGCTGTTTTCTTTATTAAGCTTTGTCAATAATTCCATCACATCACTAGCAGATTTTGAATCCAGATTTCCTGTAGGTTCATCCGCAAGTAATAATTTCGGATTATGAATAGTAGCACGTGCGATTGCAGTTCTTTGTGCCTGCCCACCAGAAATTTCATACGTACGTTTATCTAATATTTCAGTTATCCCTAGTTTTTTAGCAATAGCTTCTACTTTCCCTTCCATTTCTCTAGGACTGACACCATCAAGCGTAAGTGGAAGAACAATATTTTCTTTCACTGTCAATGTATTAAGGAGATTAAATGATTGAAAAACAAACCCTAATTCACGTCTTCGAAATAAAGACAGCTGATTTGGAGATAACAGATATGGATTTTCTCCATGAATTAATACTTCTCCTGATGTTGGAGCATCTATAGTAGACACCATATTTAATAGCGTTGTTTTACCGCTCCCCGATGGTCCCATAATTCCTACAAATTCACCTTTGTTTATTTTTAAATCAATATGGGATAATGCTGTATAAGAGATTTTCCCAGGATAAACCTTCCCTAAATCTGAAACATGTAGTATCTCCACAAGTATTTCACCTTCCATTTCTCTTTTCGATACATGAAGTGTAACCTATATATAGTATGTCTCATATCGATTTCCCTAACAGTTACCTAACAAGTTTGTAAGATTCAAAAGAAAAACCGATGAAAAGTATACCTTTCATCGGTTAACGAGATGCATACGGGAATATGA
>NZ_JAEHBO010000014.1:0-95246 GCF_016483575.1 Bacillus cereus group sp. N12 | reverse complement strand
TAACTAAGTCCTGCTTCTAAAACAGATAATCTTGCAATATTACCCCCTGGTCCAACAACATTCCCTAATATAACATCGTCTATTTCCCTCTCAATTCCTTTACCTAGAAATGAAAGAAGTGGTGCTACTAATTGCTGAACTTCATAGTCTTTCAATATCCCATTCTTCTTACCAATGGGCGTTCTTTTCGCCTCTACAATAACTGCTCTATTCATGTATCTTCTCCTGATTTCTAACTATACTTTCGGCTGCAATGCGGGCTACTTTCCCGCTATTTGTATAAGGTATTTCATCTACAAAATACCATTCTTTCGGTATTTTAAAAGAGGATAATCTCTGTAAGCAAAAGCTCTTTAATTGTTGCTTCGTAGCACTTCCTTTTACGATAGCGACAGGCTTTTCACCCCAATAACTATCTTTTACACCAACAACAACAATTTCTTCAACAGCTTGATGCGTATATAACACACTTTCTATCTCTTCTGGATAAATATTAATTCCACCAAATAGAATCATATTTTTCTCTCTACCAACTATATATATAAACCCTTCCTCATCTTGATAGCCTACATCATGTACTGTCATCCAGCCCTCTTCAGTTAGCTCTGGAACTAAAACACCATCTAATATGTATCCCATAAAAAACTGATCACTTTTCACATAAACTGTTCCTATCTCACCTAGCTGTACTTCTTCTCCTGCTTCATTACATATTCGAACTTGCACATTATGACAGGGTTTCCCTACTGAATTTGGCTTTTTTTCACTCTCATCATCGACTAATGCTGTTACAAAACTTAGTTCCGATGCACCGTAAAATTCGTATTTTTTTGCATAAGGAAATATACTCTTTATTTTTTCTTTCGCTTCAGCTTCCCATTTTGCTCCTGACGAAATAATTTTCATCTTATTTTCTATTATTCTATTTTCTTTATATAAAGACTCCAGCATTGTTGGTACTGTATACATGACCGAAATATTTTCAGTCTCTAACTTATCCAACACTTGATCTGGAATAAACTTTCTCATAACGTGCACCGTTTGTCCTTCATATAATGCACTTATTGCGCCGTATAAGAAAAGAGAGTGAACGAGCGTTCCAGCTATTAAAATAGAATCCTCCTTTCTCATATGAAAGTCATGTACATTACAATCAAAACTATGAACCCACGATTGTTGTGCACGCAAAAATGCTTTTGCCTTTCCAGTCGATCCTGATGTAAACCCCATATAAAAAGGGGCATTTTGTACATTTTCTCCGAGATAATCTCTAGGAAGGTAGTTCTCTATTATTTGTTTCCATTCATCAATTGCAAATACTCTTCTTTCTTCATCTAAAATATCATTTAACTTATACCCTTCCGTCACAACCATATCCGAATTACTAATTGCTAGTCTTTCTTTTAGCTCATCCTTTTTCCATTTCACATCTAATGGTACACAAACCCACCCAGCCATAGCAGCACCCGCAAATAGTTGTAAAAACTCCATACGATTTTCTAATACAATTGCTATTGTTTTATTCTTCGATTCTGTTACGCGCAACCAGTTTGCTACTTTACAAACTGATTCAAACCACTCTTTATATGTTAAAGCTCTATCATTTTCCTTTATCGCTATTTTATTCGGTTGTAAAGAGGCATGCTTTTTATATTCTTTTATAATCCCCATTTGAGATGTCCTTTCTTTACAAAATAACAAAAAGAAACACGTAATGAACGTGTTTCTTCTCTTTATCATCCCGCATTTGTATATTTTTCATTCTTTAAAGCGGGCGTAATAATGTGTTTCAATGAACGATGTAATTTTGTCACGAGAATTGCTGCAATAATTGCTTTTATGCAATCCCCTGGTAAAAACACAGCACTCACTTTCATTGTCTCCCATACAGAAACATCCATTAAGAAAGCTTGTACAGTAATGCCAAATACGTAAACTACGAAAATACCACCAATTATATTAATACATAATACTTTTATAATAGAAACTTCACGTAAACGCTCAATTAAATATCCAATTACAAACGCTCCAACGATATAACCAAGTAAATATCCTGCACTTGGTCCAACAAATACACCTGGACCCCCACGTCCACCCGCAAGTAATGGTGCTCCAACTCCAACTATAAGTAAGAAAACGAGCTGACTTAATGCCCCAAGACGTGATCCTAACAGGCCACCTGCAAGCATAACACCAAGTGATTGTAATGTAATCGGAACTGGTGTGATAGAAAGAGCAATTGGAGGTATTAACCCTAACACTCCCATAATAGAACTAAATAAAGCGACGAAAACTAAATTTTTTGTATTCATATTTGCTTCTCCTATTTGTAAACTTAAAATCGTTTTTAGATAACATATTATAGGAGTTATATTATCTTCCTACTTTTCTTTTGTCAACCATAAATTAATGTAAGTTTACAAATGACAATTCTGTTATTTCTCTTTATGCAAATGCTCAAGTTCTTTTCGAAGTGCCTGTTTTAAAAACTTTCCAACAGATGTTTTCGGTATTTCTTCCATAAATACAATATCATCTGGTAACCACCACTTCGCAAACTGCGGTTTTAAAAACTCATATATTTCTTCTTTTGTAACCGTACTATTTTTCTTTTGAACAACGCAGGCAACTGGGCGTTCTTGCCACTGCGGATGAGGAATTGCAACGACAGCCGCTTCAAATATAGCATCATGTGCCATTAAAGCATTTTCAAGATCGACTGAAGAAATCCACTCGCCCCCGCTTTTAATAACATCCTTCGTACGATCAACAATTTTCACGCAGCCTTCCTCATCAACTGTAACGACATCGCCAGTATATAACCAACCGTCACGGAATCCTTCGGCAGTACGATCATCGTTATAATAGCTTTCAGCGATCCAAGGTGCTCGTAAACATAATTCTCCCATCTCCGTACCATCCCACTTCACTTCACCATTTGTACCGACTACTTTCATCTCTACACCAGGTACAAGATATCCTTGTTTGGAGCGGATTTCTAATTGCTCTTCATATGATAATTCTGTTTCATAACTTTTTAAACGTGCAAGCGTTACGAGTGGACTCGTTTCAGTCATACCATATGCATGTACGAAAGGAACATTATATTTTTGCTCAAATGCTTTAATAACGCTTTTCGGTGCAGCTGCACCACCGCATAATATTCTCGTTATACTAGATAAATCGTAACTATTATTTTCTAACTCTTGTAATACACCGAGCCAAATTGTCGGCACACCTGCTGCTATCGTTACTTTTTCAGCTTGAATCATTTCTAATAAAATTTTTGGCGTAAACATCGGTCCTGGAAGAACTTGTTTTGTTCCAAACCAAGTAGCAGCGAAAGGAAGCCCCCAAGCGTTCACATGGAACATCGGTACAATTGCCATCGCCGCATCACTTTCCGATAAAGCAGCTGTATCCGCTAAACCAAGTGCCATACAATGCAATACAGTACTACGATGCGTATATACAACACCTTTTGGGTTTCCTGTAGTCGCTGACGTATAACACATACCAGCAGGTGTATTTTCATCAATATCTTTTACAAATTGGAAATTTGGATCGCCTTCTTCTAATAACTTTTCATAATGATATACAGGTTCTAGCGTAGTATTTGGAAGTTCATCTTTATCAGTCATAATAATGTAGGCTTGTACAGTTGATAATTGTGATTGAATATTTTCAACGAGTGGTACGAGATCTTCATCTATAAGTAGAATGCGATCTTCTGCGTGCTGAATAATGTATGAAATATGTTGAGGAGATAAACGAATATTAATTGTGTGTAAAACGGAAGCAATACCTGGAATAGCAAAATACGCCTCCACATGTCGATGATGATTCCACGCTAACGTTCCTATACGCTCGCCTTCTTTTATTCCTAATTTTTTTAGCGCACTTGAAAGTCTTCTCGTCCTTTCCCCTAACTGCTTATACGTTAACGTTGTAACTGTATCATGTGTCCGTGAAACAATTTCTTTCTTCGAAAACAGTCTCTCTGCTCTTTCCATCATAGAACTAATTGTTAGCGGTACATTCATCATCATATTGTTTACAGCCTCCCTTTAAAGCGTTTTCATTTTCGTATATTATAACAGACTTCTACAAATAATTACGATATTTTTCTGTATTTTCTGAATTATTTCTTTGGAAATAATTCAGAACAATAAAAAACATGTTTTGAATACAATGATCCAAAACACGTTTTTCTCTTGCTTATAAACTATCTACCTTTTTTCTTACTTTCTTTTTGAGTTTAAAGATAAAACGATTACTATATTCTTTATTTTCTACTAAAATTCGATACGTCTCTAACACGCCTAACACACGAACAAAAAGATAAACTCCAATAGCAATAAGTACAACACAATAAGGGTAATACTGCACGAGCTCTCCTGACGTGATTCGTTTTTTCTCAAATAAAAATGGTATTGCTCCTGCTGCGATAAAACAAAATCCAACGATCACTACTGCTGCATACTTCTTCTTAATAGTCGCATATCTTTTTGTCAATTCTTTTAGAAAGTTTTGATCAAACAGTAATTCTTCCTTTTTTAATACATTGTATCGACTCTCTTCTAGTGTTACAGGTACCATCATTGCTCCAATTCCAAGGACCGCAATGATAATGACAAGGAATGTAGACAGTGTTGCATTTTCTTTAAATAATAAATACGGTATTGTAGATAAAATAAGCAAGCTAAATCCTAATGCGATATATTTAGAAATTTTTTGTCCATACACTACATACCCTTCCGCCATTTCCTTACTTACATAATAACCATTTTCCTTTTCATTACTTTGCTCGGCAGTTTCTTTTAATAAGTAATCAAGAGAGACTTCAAATACATTTCCAATCATTATTAACTTTTCAGTTTCAGGAAAACCTTGACCGTTTTCCCATTTACTAACTGCTTGCCTTGTCGTGTTTAGTTTCTCAGCTAACGCTTCTTGAGAAAGACCCTTTTCCTTTCTTAATTTAAAAAGCTTTTCACCAAATCCCATATGTGTGTCCCCCTTTATTTTCTTAACTAAATTGTATGTAAACATTGTCTTTATCTCTATCTTCCTGCGGTTGCACTTTGTCAACTTACGGTTGCGATCATGTTATATAGAGGTTTTCTATACGATTTAGCTAGTTTTCTTCTATAATTGTGATATTAAGAAACACAATACCTTTCAATAACCAATTATAACAATTAAAGGTAATTATTGTTATAAAAAAATAAAAACCCCCTTATTAAATTAAAGGAGTTTTCAATATAAAATATTTCATTGATTCATATATCTTTCCCTAGATATACAATATCTTTTCGTATCACGATACTTACCTTTAATGAACAAATCCTTTTGAATTGTACATTCGTATTCCATATTCAAACGTTTCATTAATTTTTCAGATGCTTCATTTTCTGAATTACATCCTGCTTCAATACTATTAAGACGTAACTCATTAAAACCATAGCTAAAAAAAGCTGACGCCGCCTCAGTAGCTAATCCTCTACCCCCATATTTTCGTGATAAGGCGTATGCAATTTCCGCTTTATGTTCAATTACATCATATTTTATAAATCCACAAGTCCCTATGAGTTTTTGTTCCTCTCTTAATACAATTCCAAGGGGGGCTACTTTTTCTTTTTCATATTGACTCACAATTTCTTCTATATATTTTTGTGTGTCATGTAACGATTGATGAGCATCCCATACAGTATACGTTGACATTTCTTTATCTGAGGCATACTCATATATATGTAAAATATCACTCATATTAATTCTCCGTAATATAAGATGTTTCGTATACAACGCTGGATATGACCACCTCTCAACAATCATAACGGCTTCTGCTTAAACTTTTCATAATTCCGTACCTTCAATGAAAGGATATTCCCGCAATCTGTACAAATATAAGCATCTACTGGTGAAGATGTGAACATCGTTTCCTTTTTCCGTATTTGTGCATAACCGATAAACTCACCTTCTCCTATGTTTTGAGAGCCGCAATTAGGGCATGTCTGCACGTCTTTCTGTTTCATGAGAGCACCACCTTTAATCTGTTTCCACTTCCCTTCGACAGTTCACTTCCATTTCCCTTCCAAAAAACCTCTTATTCTCTTACATTTCAACAGGAATCTCAGAATAAAAATCGTATATGTACTATGAACTATATTAATTGACGGAGGAATCTTATGAGTATGATTATGACATTCAATGTAGCACAAGAAATTGAAAACGCAGAAATAGATATGCTCTCTTCTAGATTAGCGCTACTACAAGCAATAAGCGGAAATCCAATGCAAATACAAATGAAAAATTTCGGGAGTGCCACTGCCTTTTCATCAAAAGTAATTACTGGTCCTGCTTTTAATACAGTAAAAGGCATTACATATACAAATACAGATGCGATAGATGAAATCATCTCTTATTATGAATCACTACAAATCCCTTGCCGTTTTGAAATTACACCAGCGCAAGGTACAGCTGAACTATTTCAATACTTATCAAAAAAAGGTTTTTATCAATCTAGCTTCCATACCGCTTTATATAGTATACCGAAAGAAGATCCATCCCTTATTCCTTCTAACATTTCAGTGCGCCAACTAAAAAAAAATGAATTTGATATTTTTGCAGACATATATGTACGCGGATTTAATATGCCTTCCTTTACAAAGGATGGTGTACGTCAAAATAACGAAATTCTTTACAATGAACCAGGCTGGTATTTTTTCATAGCAGAAGTTCAAAATATTCCTGCGGGCATTGGTGTCCTATATATAAATAAGGGAATTGCATCATTAGCTGCTTCTGCTACTTTGCCAGAATTTCAGCGTATAGGCTGTCACACTACATTAATTCAAAAAAGAATTGAGGCAGCTATTAAATCCGATTGTAATTTAATAATTGGACAAGCAAGGTTCGGTAGTAGTAGTCAAAATAATATGGAACGCGCTCATTTGAAAATCGCTTATACAAAATCAATATGGACTGCAAAAGACATGTAATTAACATTCTTTCTCTTTCCATTACAATTTTATACATTGTTTGACAATTCCTTTTCTATCCTATTAATCATTTGAATATTCAAACTAGATTTCTTACGCTATTATTAGATACATCATTCAACTTGCAATATGAAAAGAGAATTCTAATCAAACTACAAGGAGGAGAAATGTATGACAAAGCATGATCATGGTTTAAAAGAAAAAGTAGAAGGTGCCATTGATAAGGTAAAAGGTGAAGTAAAAGAAGTTGTCGGGAAAGTAACGGATAACAAAAAATTACAAGCCGAAGGAAAATGGGATAAAATAAAAGGCAATGCAAAAAGCACTGTCGGTAATGTAAAAGAAAAAGCACACGAGTATAAAGAACATAAAGAAGACAAATAAAAAAAGAGCCATTCGGCTCTTTTTTTATTTCCCTTCATTCTTCTCTAACACATACAAATCTTCTTCAATATTCGTTAATTTCTCGCTTACAAGCTTTCTTGCATCTCCAATTGCTTGATTATAGGCAAATGGACCAACTAATTTTATCATTTCTTCTATTAAACGTTCTGCTTGGAAACGTCCAATTTCATCTAAATCTTCTTCCATGAAGAATTGCTGAATTTGTGCTACAAGCTCTTCTTTTTTATCATTTGGTATTTTTATATTCATCATCATTTGTTACTCCTCTATATTTAAGATACTATTTTTCTTAACTCTACCATAGAAAAACGATTTCCAGGACAACTTTTTGTTACTCCTACTAGCTCCCTATGACCTAGTATATTTTCCTTCTTTATAGCAAACTGTTTCATAAACATTTTACATAAAGAATATAATGCATTCATTTGTGCAGTAGTTGGATCATACTTATCAAAATTACCCGTCATACATATTCCAATTGTATCTCGATTATTGTCTTTCGCATGTGCTCCAATATGTAACCCTCTTCCTTCAATTACCGTTCCGTCCTCTTCAATAAAATAATTGTAACCAATCCCGCTCCACCCTCTTACAGTTTGATGAAATTCATGTGTTTTATACACATCCCATCCATCTTCTGACGTATGGTGAATAATAAGTTTATTTACTTTCCCTAAAGGAACTAACTCATCTTGAAATATTAAATTTACACATTTAATTTCCATATGAACTTCCTCCTCTTAAAAATCGATCATAATAATTGTCTTATCATCTGGCCTTATTCTCTTTTTCCCTTCTAACTCTTCAATGATTGCTACGTATTCGTTTATACTATTCTTTCTTATATATGCAACAGTTTGTTCGAGTGACCAATCTGGATGAAATAACCCATCTGAACAAATAAAAATCCCACTCACTTCATCTATATGTAATTCACCGTGTTGTAAATAATGGATGGCTTCTTTCATTCCGTTTGCAACGGAATACCCGCCCTCCATATTTGCAAGATAACGGTTGTATTTTAACTGTTCTCGAACATCTTGAAAAACATGTTCTTCTGGCACAAATAAACCTTTTTTACGATCTTCTTCTCTCTTCTTTTTAGCTCGTTTACTAATTCCTTTAACTGTGTCTTTCGTTACTACTTGCATCGTTCCATTTTGAAGAATTGCAACGATCATACAGTCCCCTAACTGCGCATATTCAATTTTCTCACCATTTATTTGAACTGCTGCAATACATGTACACCACAAATGCTCTTTTTTTCTCGTATCAACCTTATATTCTAGCATCTTGTTCTGCAATAACTCATTTGCTCTTGCAACTGCGACTTGTAAACTAAGATTTTCCCGTAATGAAGTAAAATGTCTTGCAAATAAATGTGAAGCGATGTATGCTCCATTATGTTCCTTTTCGTCACGAAACGGAACGAGCGGTGTTGCACCATCACATACACCATAAATATTTTTGTCTTCATTACAAAAATAAGAATCCTCACACTCTTGCTTCAACGGGCTTTTTTGTTGATAAGTCGTTATCCTCATTTCTGTATCCCCTTTCAAATTACAAAACAATCAAATTGTTTCGATTAATCTAATTTTCCGAAATAAACTGTTTTTACCCAAAACTTTCAATATCATATATAATCTTGAAATAATATGAATTTTTTAGTGAAGGACGGGAAAAAGATGATCAGATTTCTCGGTGTTATTATTGGTTCTTTTATTATTGCGATTGCCTTTAATCTTTTCCTTATCCCCCACAAAATTTTAAGTAGTGGAATTGGCGGAATTGCTATTATTTTAGGGATTGTAACTCCTGTAAACACAGGTATTATTAACTTCGTATTAAACTTACCTATCCTTATTTTAGGATACATAGGTCTTGGAAAAAAAGTAATTTTTAACACAGTTATCTCTGTAATTGTATTATCTGTTGCATTATACTACGTTCCAGTAAAAATCGTAGCAACAGATCCACTTTTATCATCTATCTTCGGAGGTGTTATTGCCGGAGCTGGTATTGGTCTTGTTTTTAATTGTAATGGATCCACTGGTGGATTTGATATTATCGGTATGTTGTTATCTCGTAAACGTGACATTAAACTTGGTGGATTCCTTATTGTTTTAAATGCAGTCGTTGTAGTAATTGCAGGATTCTTCTTCACTTGGGATGTTGCACTTACAAGTTTACTTTCAATTTATGTAACTGGTAAAGTAATTGATGCTGTTCATACGAAACATCGTAAAGTTACACTTATGATTGTAACAAATGAAGCGGAAAAAATGAAAAAACAGCTTCTTTCAACTGTTGTACGTGGTATTACATTACTTGATGGAGAAGGTGCTTATTCAAGCGAGAAAAAACGTGTACTTATGACAGTCGTTTCTCGTGAAGAATTAGCAAGTATGAAACTAACAATTTCTGAAATTGATCCGCATGCGTTCGTTAATATTACAGAAACTGTAGAAGTATTAGGGCTTTTCAGAAGAGGTTAAAGACTAGGTGGGAAGCCACCTAGTCTTTATTTTGCATAAATTCAATTCTATTTCCAAATGGATCAGACACATAAAATCTAATCACATCTGGCCGGGCATGATCATCAATCACTTCAATCCCTTGTTCTATAAGCATTTGCTTAAATTCATTAATTTGAGTCACATAAAAAGCTGGATGTGCCTTTTTAGCTGGTGTAAAATTCTGTTCCACACCAATATGGATTTCTTGATTCCCACACTTAAACCAACATCCACCTCGTTTTTTTAACTCTTCTGGCTTTGGAATTTCTTCCATACCAATTTTTTTACCATAGAATGCACGTGCCTCTTCTTCACACCCTACAGGTGCAGCTACTTGTACATGATCGATTCCTTGAATATAACTTTTCATTTTCTCTCCCCCTCTTCTATTCTAATATTATAAAGAAAACACACCCCTGTAACTTACAAAAACTTTATAAAACAATATAAGCTTCCCTTATTACCACCTTATATTCCTTTTGCAAAAAATAAAGAAAACAAATTTTTTTCTGTAACTTCCATTTTTTATAGAAATACACATTACATCTATATTATAGTTATTATTAGACAAATCTTTTAGATGCTAGTTGTACGGAGGAAATATTATGAGTCGTAAAAAATATTCATCAACTCTAAGAAAACGTCATCCGAACATTTCTGGACGTTTGCGAAACCATATACAAGATCGTTCTTTAGCAGAAATGTACGCATCTCTGTTCGAACATAATCCTGATAGTATTATTTCATTGAATTTAGAGGGAATTATTCTACATATCAATCCTTCTGCAGAAAGAATACTAGGCTACACTTCTTTAGAATTAGAACGGAAAAACATTATCTCTATTTTAGAAGCTCATATTTCTGAGCAAGTATTACAATATATAAAGAATACCGAAGCAGACAATCAGCAAGAGTATATCCTATCTATTTATCATAAAGATGGCTACTTATTAGACGTCGTAACAAAACTAGTTCCTATTTTTGTCCAACATCGTCTAACAGGTGTCTATGCGATTATGAAACCTCTTGAAAAATCAGAAAGAATCGAAAAAATGTTACAAGAAAGCGAGAAAAGATTACGTACATTAATGAATGCAATGCCTGCGTTTGTTATATTTAAAGATCATGAAGGTCGCTGGCTTGAAGCAAATGACTATGCACTTTCCTGCTTTAATTTCCATCATGTACCTTATCACGGGAAAAAGGACAGTGAACTCATCCAATATAATGCAGCGTACCGAGAAGCTTTTTTACACTGTGAAGAAGTAGATGAACTAGCATGGCAGCAAAGACAAATTCTTCACGGGGAGGAATTTATTATACACAGAGATGATTTCGACCTCATCTTAAGTATATCAAAAGTCCCTCTTTATCATCCTGACGGTTCCCGTAAAGGCCTTATCGTGATGGGAAGGGACGTTACCGAGCTAAAAGAGACTGAAAAATTATTACGGAAATCAGAAAAGCTCGCCGTAGTTGGACAACTGACAGCTGGAATTGCCCATGAAATTCGAAATCCACTCACTTCTCTAAAAGGTTTTTTAACATTGCTACTTCCTGAAATAAATGAGGAGAATAAATGGTATGTAGATGTTATGCTAAGTGAAATATCACAAATGGAATCCATTACGAGTCAATTTATGGCGATGTCTAAACCTCAAGTTTTATCCGTTCAAACTTACAACATACAAACTTTAATTGAAGAGGTAGTCACATTTCTTTTACCGACTGCCATCATGCATAGCGTCCATATTATTATGGATCATTTTAACCATAAACATGACATCCAATGCGATGGTAATCAATTAAAACAAGTTTTTATTAACATATTAAAAAACGCAATAGAAGCGATGCCAAATGGCGGTAATATTTTCATTCAAATCAAATCGTTAGACAATAATTTCATCGTAATTCGTATAATTGACGAAGGCTGTGGCATTCCAGAAGATCGTATATCACGTTTAGGTGAACCATTTTATAGTTTAAAAGAAAAAGGTACCGGCCTAGGACTCATGATGTGTTACAAAATAATTGAAGAGCACCATGGTAAATTACACATTTCAAGTGAACTAAACAAAGGTACCATCGTTGATATTCAATTACCACTTTCTTCATCCCATCTTGCAATCCAGTCTTAAATAAAAAAGAAGCATCTGCTAACGATTAGCAAATGCTTCTTTTTTATTTCCTTCTATAATACTGTATTGTCATACCATTCTTTTGCTTTTTCTACTTCACCCATTGTTAATTGATGCCCTCTATTTTCCCAATGCATTGTTACATTAGCGTTTGCATTTTCTAATAACGTCTTCAATTCTTCTGACTCAGAAGGCGCACAAATTGGATCATTTGTCCCAGCTGCGATAAATACCGCTGTTTCTGCTAAATTAGGCAATTGGATTCCTCTTCTAGGCACCATTGGATGATGAAGAACAGCAGCTTTTAACGCATCTTCATAATGGAATAATAAGCTCGCTGCAATGTTAGCTCCATTTGAATAACCGATAGCTATAATGTTATTTCTATCAAATTCATATGTTTTTGCCGCTTCGTTTAAAAATTCATTTAACTCCTTCGTACGGAAAATTAAATCTTCTTCATCAAAAATACCTTCTGCTAATCTACGGAAGAAACGTGGCATCCCATTCTCTAATACATTTCCACGAACACTTAATACCGAAGCTCCCGGATCAATTATTTCTGCAAGTGGTAATAAATCTAGTTCATTACCGCCCGTACCATGAAGTAATAACAACACTGGTTTTGAAGTATCTTTTCCTTTTTGAAAAACATGTTTCATCATAATCCTTTTCCCCTTTCAATTACTTTAATCTAAATTTCTCACTTCAAATGGTAAAAGTGTTTGTTCAATCTGTTTTCTATTTGGTTCATATCGCTCCGGTAACTTTAATTCCTCACCCATCGTCTCTAACGATTCGTCATGAGCAAAACCAGGAGGATCTGTTGCAATTTCAAATAAAATTTCACCGTGTTCTCTAAAATAAATTGCATTAAAATAATTTCGATCTTGTACAGGAGTTACACCGTACCCAAAGCGAGATACATGTTCTCTCCAATCTAGTTGATCAGCATCGTCGCTCGCTCTCCAAGCAATATGATGAACTGTACCAACGCCCATCTGACCGCGTCCAATTGTTGATAATTTTAAATCAATAATATTTCCAATATCAGCAGAAGAACGGAATCGGACAAATTCACCCTCTTCTCCAATTTTCTCAAGACCCATAACGTGTTCTAACAATTCAGCTGTTTTTTGAGGTTGTGCAGATAAAAGAACAGCACCGCCAAATCCTTTAATTGCTACTTCTGGCGTAACTTCTCCAAAAGTCCAATTATTTAATTCGCCTTCTTCTCTTTCAACTAATTCTATATGCAAACCATGTGGATCATCAAATTCTAAATATTGCTCCCCAAATCGAGTCATTTTTGTATATGAAACATCAAACTTTTCTAGTCTACTTTCCCAAAACTCCATTGCACCTTTTGGTACGACATATGAAGTAATGCCTACTTGACCGTCTCCAATAATTCCTTGGCGAGCACCTGCCCATGGGAAAAACGTAATAATTGTTCCAGGTTTTCCTCCTTCATTACCAAAATAAAGATGGTATGTACCTGGATCATCAAAATTCACTGTTTGTTTCACTAAACGTAATCCTAATACACCAGCATAAAAGTCTACATTTTCTTGTGGATGCCCTACAATTGCTGTAATATGATGAATCCCCATTGTTTTCTTTTCCATTTCTGCCACTCCTTTTTTATTTCATTATAAAAATTTGTTTTACATTCAAATTCATTATTCATTTTGTCCATACTGCAAAGTAAAATCCGCTATTATAATTTTACCTCGAATTCGAGATAAACACTTTAAAATTACACAATAACATTCGATCCACTGGAATTATCTCGAATTCGAGATAATTCACAAAAATATATTTGTTCGATTTATAATCATAATAAGTCTTTATTTAGAATACGATTTATCTCGAACTCAAGATTTATTATAAGTTACTTACTTTTCATTGTCAATCAGTTCCTTATTTAAATTATTGTTCTCTTGATTAACTTTATTATCGAATAAAAAAGTCATACAAATGTATGACTTTTAACACATATATTTTATCTCCTATTTACTATAGGGAACAATTCTGACAGCGGTACAATTCCTCCTCTTTCATCCTTAAATATAATATGCTCCCTCGTTAAATGGCGCGGGCTTTTCACCCCCGCTGCTGCCGCTAATGAAAACAGACTATATCTCATACTAATAATGTAATTCATCACTCGCCATTTCTTCTCATACGGATCTAACGCTTTTTGGTAGTGCGGATTCGTCGTTGCAACCCCAGATGGACACTGTCCGGAATTACATTGAAGCGCCATAATACAGCCGCTCGCCATCATAAATCCGCGGGCTGAATTTACAGCATCCGCTCCAATTGCTAAAGCAATTGCCACCTTATCCGGTGTTATTAACTTCCCAGAAGCAAACACTTTGAATTTATCACGGACACTATAATGATTCGCTGTATCAATAAATGTAAGTAATGCTGGAATAAGCGGCAGTCCCATACTATCTGCCATCGATTTATACGTTGCCCCTGATCCGCCTTCTGAACCGTCTATTGTAATAAAATCTGGATAAATGTTTAATTCTTTCATTGTTTTTATTAAATCTTCCAAAGGCTCCTGCTGACCAATTACAATTTTCATCCCGACTGGTTTACCACCACTTTCTTGCAACTGCTGAATAAAAGAAAGTGTATCCACTGCATTATTTAAAAATGAAAATCGATTCGGCGAATTAATTGTCTCTCCTTCTCGTACATTCCTAACAGAGGCAATTTTCTCATTTACTTTTTGTCCCTCTAGATGACCACCACGTATTTTCGCACCTTGCGCAAATTTTAATTCGAATGCCTTGATATTATTTTCTTTCGCTTTCTCCATAAATTTCTCCATTGAAAAATTGGCATTCTCATCACGGTATCCAAATAATCCAGGGCCAATTTGTGCAACGATATTCGCACCTGTATGTAAATGTTCTGGAATTACGCCACCTTCTCCAGTATTAATCCACGATCCGCCTGCCATTTCCGCACCAAAACCGCTCGCTAAAATATAATTCTCTCCAATCGCACCGTAAGATGTCGCTGATGCTCCAAACATTCCATGTAATTCCCATTGGTATTTGCGATTTTCACCGACTATAATTGCATCGTCATCTTCATATAACCAAAGATTTGTTGTATCCGCTGTCAATTTCTCTCTTCTTGAAAATAACCCTTCTTTATGAATCACATATTTTTTCCCCTCACGTTCTTGCCTAAGATTCACACTTAATTCATCTGTTAAAATTGGAAACAATGTATTCGCAATATAATAGCCCGATGCATCAAAATCTCGTTTCGATCCAAAACCAAGTATTTCAGAACGATATTTCGCTAAAAACATAACACTTTGAAAATCGTAACGTGAAAAAGGTTTTCCATCCGTATCATGATCAAACCAATATTGCCGAAATTCCGGCCCTATCTTTTCAAGTAAATAGCGCATTCTCCCTAAGTATGGATGAAGTTTTAATATAGAGTGATGCGTTCTTTTTTTTATAAAAAATGTAATAATAAAAAATACGATTAAAAGCAACATCAAAAAAAGCAATATACTAATAATAACGAGTAGCGTTTCACTCATCCCGCTTCCCCCTATGAAATTCCATAATAAAAGGAGAACACTTTATATGTTCTCCTTTTATCTTTATTCACACTAATGTAGCAAGATGCTCTTTCGCGTCATATTCAACTAAACTTTCAGCATGTTTAATTCGATGAACAAAATCTGGATTAGCGATTAATGGTCTTCCGAATGCCGCTACATCAATCGTTCCTTCTTGCAACGCTTCTTCAGCCTCTTTCGGATTTAAATTACCAACCCCAACAATCGTACCATCCCAATATTTTCTTACTAATTGATGAAAATTTTTGCCATCAGCAATCACTTGCGTATAATTCATCGTTGAAGGGTGAATCATCGTTAATCCAACTTCTTTGAACATATTTACAAACGTTTCAATTGCAAGTTCTGGATTTTCCCACATATAAGTAGGATTATCACCTTTGAAAGCAGAGAAGCGCAGAAGTGTTTTATCAGCTCCAACTGCTTCTATTACAGCCTCAGTTACTTCTTTCATAAATGTTAACCTTTTCTTTAAATCGCCGCCATATTTATCTGTTCGCTTATTCGCAAATTCATAAGTAAATTGATCTATTAAATATCCGTGCGCACCGTGAATCTCTACACCATCGAATCCTGCTTCAATCGCATTTTTCGCTGCTTGTGCGTATTGACCAATAACCTCTTTTATTTCTTCTATTGTCATTGCTTCTGGTGTATCAAACGGTTTACGGAAACGCGGAACATTTCCCTCTGCAGCGATTGCTGACGGTGCTTGTGGTAATTGACCGCCAATTATTTCGTGATGGCTCATACGTCCAACATGCCATATTTGAGCAATAATAGTCCCGCCTTCTTTATGTACTGCTTCCGTAACAGGTTTCCAAGAATCTATTTGTGCTTGTGTATACATACCTGGTACCCCTGGGTTCCCTTTTGCTCTTGGGCTAATGACAATTCCTTCTGTAATAATTAACCCAATGCTATCAGCAGCACGCTTGCGATAATACTCAACTACGTCAGCACCAACTACACCCGTTTCACTGTCTGCAAAGCATCTCGTCATCGGTGCCATCGCTATGCGATTACGAAGAGACCAAGACCCAATTTGTATCGGATTAAATAACTTCGTTTCTTCAACGTTTTCAAAAGTTCCACCAGCGTTTATATTCGTTCCTTCATAAATACTTGCGGTTTTATTATTTGAACTTGTCATTTTTCTTCCCCCTAAAAAATTCTTACTATAATTGCATCATACTTACTTTTAAATAGTAGCGTCAATTTATACGACTTTGCCATGAAACATTCGAATATCAAAAAAAATAGAATACTCTAAATAAAATGAAAAAGGTTTCCTTAGTAGGAAACCTTTTTAGTTGACCATATATGGCTATCAATTCGTCTATCTCCTTAACATAAAGAATCCCTTATCAATAGAAGTGAAAATGGTTCCGTATTCTTCTAAAAATAATAACTCATATACCTAAAACAATGAAAGCCCTACCTCTCTTTCATCCTTACGGCTCCTCGTCCGTGCCAGTGTGAATCAGGATTGCAAAAATCAAGTAACTATTTTATCGAAGTATTGAATTAAACTTCGAACATTCGTAAAAGAAATTTAAAATAAAAATGGATTTGATTGTAGTAATAACAAAAGAGGTTAATGCTTTAAAAGTGGTTTGAAAGAGTTGAATGTCTTTGAAATGATTAATTGCCTATAATTATGTTCCCAAAAAATTCAAGATCTTTTTTGGGATGCAATACATTATTTGTAATGAACCTTAACAAAAGCTTTTTATTTGATTCTCTGTGATACCTTCAATTAATCCAAGTTCACTAATCAAAAATTCATGTGCGTTATCTAACATTTTCTTTTCGCTTGCATTAAGTGCTTTTTCTTTCTGTATACGCATTAAATCACGCACAACTTCAGCACCTTCTTGCATTTTACCCGTTTTTATTTTATCAGTGTTCACTTTATACCTTTGTTTCCACGTAAGTAATCTATCTGATTCCCCATGCTGAAAAATATCTATTATGTGTATTAATGCCGTGATATCCGTAACTGGTCGTATATTTGAATTCAATATTTTCCCTTCAGGAATCATTATTTCCATATTATTAGCCGACATTTTTATAACATAATATTGTTGTTTTTTTCCTGCGATTTCTTTCTCTTCTATGGCTTTAATTATACCTGCTCCCTGCATTGGATACACAATGTTATCGCCAATTTGAAACAAATAATCCACCTCCATATATGGTAACCTTCTCAAGTTTAACATATATTCATTTTTTTAGCAAAATTTTTATTTTATCATAAAATTATTTCCTGTGTCAATTCATTCAAAACAATTTAATTAATCCACATAATAACACTGCAAAACCGCAATTCCTCCAACTTTTTCATATACACCCATTTTAATTTTACAAACCTCTTACAATACAAAAACACATTACTACAATATAAGTAGTAATGTGTTTTTATAAGACATAGCTAAAAATTCACTTTTAATTTCCAACCTATATACTAACTTGCTTACGAATCGTTTCTCGCGCTAAAAGAAAACTCATAATTACTTGCGCAGCTACTCTGCTCGTCATATCCCTGAAATCAAGAGTTGGATCAATTTCTACTATATCCATCCCTTGCACGAGGGGTTCTTTGCCAAGAAATTCAATCGCATCAAGTAAAGTTGAGCTATCCATTCCTCCAGGGCCAATTGCTGGACAACCTGGCGCGAATGCTTGATCTAGTACATCCATATCAAGAGAAATGTAAATAGAAGTCACACCTTGTTTTCTTAATACTTCAATGCTTTCTGTCATAATATCTTTTATTTCTCTCTCTCGTACATCTTTCATTGTATACACTGTCACACCGTGCTCTTTTGCATATTCATGGTACGCACGTGCATTAGAAAAATTACGAATTCCAATTTGAACGAGTTGTTTTCCTGTAATGACACCATTTTCTAGTAAACTACGGAACGGTGTACCATTTGATGGACCACCATCATCTAAATTACGCAAATCATGATGAGCATCAAATTGAATAATACCGACCTTTCCTTTACTATTTGCAAATCCTGTTATACTCGGAAAACTAATCGAATGGTCCCCGCCAAGAACGATTGGTATCATGTTCGGATTTACTTTCGTTAGATGCCCAACTGTTTTCGCAATTCGGTTATGACTTTCTTTTATATCTGTCACATGCATTGTAATATCACCGCAATCATATAAGACACTTTCTTTCATATCGTGTTCTTCTGTAATTGCATACGTGCTATATGCATCTAACATCGCACGAATTGTTTTTGGAGCAAAACTTGCTCCTGAATGACTAATAGATGGTTTAGAGAGGGGTGCTCCAATTAAGGCAGCACTGAATATTTCCACGCCTTCCTCCCAATCTTTAATCATCTCACTCCATTTCGTCACTTCACGATCAATAAACTTTGCATTTTTCTTTAAATAGTGGCCGTGCTCCACGATTGTTCACCTCTTGTATATGCGATATTACCATTCTTCCATACTGTATTCACATGACTTACGCCGTAATGATACGGTACGTAAGCATAATTGTAAGCATCCCATAAAACTAAATCTGCCTTGCGACCAACTCTAATTTTCCCAGCTACATGGCCTCGATTAATGGCATAAGAAGAGTTAACGGTTACGGCATTCCAAACTTCTTCTGGTGTCATTTTCAGCTTCAGCATTGCGATGCTCATAATAAGCTGAATGTTTTCAGTTGGACAGCTACCTGGGTTAAAGTCTGTAGCTAACGCAACTGCAACACCTTCATCAATCATTTTACGACCGCGAGCAAAGCTTTCTTTATTTAAATAGAAAGTTGTTCCTGGTAATAGCGTTGCTACTGTATTAGAGTTTGCAAGCATTTCAATTCCTTTATCAGAAGCGCCAACTAAATGGTCCGCTGATGCTGCACCAATTTCAGCTGCTGCTTCCGCACCACCAAGAGGGTCGATTTCATCTGCATGAATTTTCACGTCAAAGCCAAGTTCTTTCGCTTTTAATAAAAACTCTTTTGATTCTTCTACAGAGAACACACCTGTTTCGCAGAAAATATCAACGAATTCCGCTAATTGCTTCTCTTTCATTTCTGGCAGTAGGTCTAGCATCCATTGTAAAAATTCTTTTGATCTTCCTTTATACTCTTTCGGAACTGCATGGGCACCTAAAAATGTTGAAACTAAATCGATTGGATGCTCTTTTTGTAATTGTGCAGTTGCCTCTAATTGTTTCCATTCCGTCTCATCATCTAATCCGTAACCACTCTTCGCTTCTACAGTTGTCACACCGAAAGATAGCATACGGTCTAAATGGAATTTCGCTTTTTGAACAAGTTCTTCTTTCGATGCTTGTTTCGTTGCATTTACAGTCGAAAGAATGCCTCCACCTTGTTCTAAAATTTCTAAGTACGGAACTCCTTGTAATTTTAGCGCGATTTCATTTTCACGAGATCCACCAAATACAAGATGAGTATGCGGGTCAACAAGACCAGGAGAAACCATTTTACCGCCGCAATCAATAACTTCTTTCGCTTGTATTCCTTTTGCTTCTTCCGCTGTTCCAACGAAAGTGATTACGCCATTTTCAATTCCAACCACACCGTTTTCAATAACAGGAAGCGTGTTCATCGCTTCCCGTCTTAACAAGCCATCTTCTTGATCCATTGTTAGTAATTGACCGATATTTATTAGTAAAGTGTCCAGCATGTTTTCTCCTCCTTATTTCATCATTGGAATGTTAACGCCTTTTTCTTTCGCTGTTTCAACAGCTAAGTCATATCCAGCATCTACGTGACGAACAACACCCATTCCAGGGTCAGAAGTTAATACGCGCTCAATACGTTTTGCTGCCGCTTCTGTTCCATCTGCAACGATAACCATTCCAGCGTGAAGTGAATACCCCATGCCAACGCCACCACCGTGGTGAACAGATACCCAGCTTGCACCGTTTACACTGTTAATTAATGCATTTAAAATTGGCCAATCTGCTACTGCATCACTACCGTCTTTCATCGATTCCGTTTCACGGTTTGGAGATGCTACTGATCCGCAATCTAAATGGTCACGGCCGATAACGATCGGTGCTGATAATTCACCATTCGCCACCATTTCATTAATAATGCGGCCAAACTTCGCACGCTCACCGTAACCTAACCAACAAATACGTGATGGAAGACCTTGGAACTCAACTTGCTGACGAGCCATACGAATCCAGTTACATAAATGTTCATTATCAGCGAACTCACGTAAAATTACTTCGTCTGTTTTATAAATATCTTCTGGATCACCAGAAAGTGCTACCCAGCGGAATGGTCCTTTTCCTTCACAGAATAATGGACGAATAAATGCTGGAACGAATCCCGGGAAATCAAAAGCATTTTTCAAACCTTCATCGAAAGCAACTTGGCGAATGTTATTTCCATAATCAAATGTAATTGCGCCTTTTTCTTGCATCGCAAGCATTGCTTCCACATGTTTTGTCATGCTTTCTTTTGATAATTGTACGTAACGTTCTGGATCTTCTTCACGAAGTTTCGCTGCTTCTTCTAATGTGTAACCTACTGGAATATAACCGTTTAATGGATCATGAGCAGATGTTTGATCCGTAACTAAATCTGGCGTAATATTACGCTTCACTAGTTCTGGTAAAATTTCTGCCGCATTTCCTAATAAACCAATAGAAATCGGTTCTTTCTTCTCTTTATACTCGTTCGCAACAGTTAACGCTTCTTCTAATGATTCTGTATACATATCACAGTATCTCTTTTCAATACGACGATCAATGCTGCGCTTATCAACATCAATAGCAATGACAACACCGCCGTTCATCGTTACAGCAAGAGGCTGTGCACCACCCATCCCACCTAAACCAGCAGTAAGTGTTAATGTACCTTTTAATGAACCACCGAAATGTTGACGAGCCGCTTCACCAAACGTTTCATATGTTCCTTGTAAAATCCCTTGAGTTCCAATGTAAATCCAACTACCCGCTGTCATTTGTCCGTACATCATAAGACCTTTTTTCTCTAATTCACGGAAGTGATCCCAGTTCGCCCATTTTGGTACTAAGTTTGAGTTCGCTAACAGAACGCGAGGTGCATCTTCATGTGATTTGAAGATTGCTACTGGTTTCCCTGATTGAACAAGTAACGTTTCATCGCTTTCTAACGTTTTTAATGAATCTACAATTGCCTGATAGCTTTCCCAGTTACGAGCTGCACGGCCAATTCCGCCATATACAACTAATTCTTCTGGTTTTTCAGCAACTTCAGGATCTAAATTGTTCATTAACATACGAAGTGCAGCTTCTTGAACCCACCCTTTCGTTTGTAACTCCGTACCTCTTGGCGCGCGAATTGTTTGTTTTACTTTTTCCATTTCAATCTCTCCCTTTTCTCATTTTATAGTGCTGCGTTTACATCTAATCTTTCTTTTATCAAATCATTCGTTTTTAACCAATGTGTAATATTTTCAATATCTGTTGAGAATATACGGTCATTTGTAATAGAAGGTACTTGCTGACGGCCTTGATGGTAGAAGCTCTTCGTCACTGTACTCATGTTTTCAATTCCGCGATATTCCGCTGCTTGCATCGCACAAATCATCTCAATTGAAAGAACACGTCTTACATTTTGAATAATTTGATGTGCATGGCGTGAAGCGATTGTTCCCATACTTACGTGATCTTCTTGGTTAGCTGATGACGGGATTGAATCAACACTCGCCGGATGTGCTAACGTTTTATTTTCAGAAACAAGTGACGCAGCTGCGTATTGCATAATCATTGCACCAGACTGCAATCCTGGTTCTGGACTTAAAAATGGAGGTAAATCATTTAATTGCGGATTTACTAAACGCTCAATACGACGTTCTGAAATATTTGCAAGTTCCGCCATTCCTACTTTTAAGAAGTCCATCGCAAACGCAATCGGTTGACCATGGAAATTACCACCCGAAATTACTTTTTCTCCGCCATCAAAGATAAGCGGATTATCTGTTGCTGCATTCATTTCAATTTCTAATTTTTCTTTCACATAATTTAAAACTTGCCAAGAAGCACCGTGTACTTGCGGGATACAGCGAAGTGAATACGCATCCTGTACACGTAGTTCTCCTTGTTTTGTTGTTAACTTACTATCTTGAAGGATGTCACGAATTCTGCTCGCGACTTCCACTTGCTCTTTATAACCACGTGCTTTATGAACATTTTCATCAAATGCATCAATAATGCCTTGTAATCCTTCAATTGTCATCGAAGCAATTAATTCCGCTTGATATGCAGTTGCTTCTGCTTCTATATAAGAAAGAACTCCTTGCGCTGTCATCGCCTGTGTACCATTGATTAATGCAAGCCCTTCTTTCGCTTCAAGTTCAATCGGTTCAAGACCTTCTTCTGTAAGAGCAACCATTGCATGGACTCTTTTCCCTTTATAGAACACTTCACCTTCGCCTAATAATACGAGCGCAAGATGAGATAAAGGTGCTAAGTCTCCACTCGCACCAAGTGAACCTTGTTGCGGAACGACTGGGTGAATTTTGCGATTTACAAACTCAAGAAGCATATTTACAACAAGCGGTCTAACGCCAGATACTCCTTTAAGCATCGTGTTCGCTCGTAAAATTAACATACCGCGAGATACTTCTTCCGGGAATGGATCACCTATCCCGCATGCATGTGACTGAATTAAATTATGTTGAAGTGCCTTTACATCCTCTTTTTGAATAAGCACATCACTAAACTTTCCAAATCCAGTTGTAATACCGTAAACAACTTTTCCGTCTTCTACGATTTTCTCAACTACTTCGCGGCACTCCGCCACCTTTTGCATACTAGTTGGGCAAGCTGTTACACCTTCCCCTTCAAGTAATAACTTCTTCATTTCTTCAACTGTCAATGTATGTCCTGTTAACGTAATCATTCTTTTTTCCTCCTTAAAAAGGCAAAAGGGGACCTTATCTTTTTAAGACAGACTTCTGTCCTAAAAAGTAAGGCCCCCTTCTAACTAATAGACTATGGGCAAATCATATGTGATTAATTCCTAAACCAATCGCCTCATGCTCAGATCCTTTTACAGGTGCACCAATCGTTCCATAAAGTGCAACAGCAACCCATTCGCCTTCTTTTTTTCCGTCGTATGGTGTACCGCGCACAATTGCAAAACGAAGTCCTACTGTACGAAGAACGTCTGCTAACTGAATTTGACCTCTCGTCACTCCGTACAAAGCTTCCATTATTGCATGATAAAGTGCATGTGTTTCTCTGTAAACATCCGTTTCAATAACTCGGTTGCTTTTAGCCGCTGTTTCCATTGCCGCTACGACCTTTTGCGAATTCATCGAACCCACTTTCCCTGTACAATATTTCCAACCTTTTGGAATAGATAATACAGGGCTTTCATTCTCATCCGCAAGTGCCAACAGCATGGCCATACGACCAATTCGATGTGTTCCTTGAAGAAGCATGTGACTCTCTCATTTCTTTTAATTATTTGAATATTTCTTAATTTAAGAATAAATGAAAACGGTTAAATCGTCAATAGTTTAAACTCATATTCAAACATTTTTTCACCTCCCCTAATTTTGTGTACACAAATTATTTACACAAAATTTCCAGGCATGCTATATTCTCCCTAACAAATGAAAAGAGGCGAGTTTTCAGTGGCGAAACGAAAAAATATTCATTTTCGAATTGAAGAAAATTTACTTGAAAGGTTTGAAGCAGCACTCCATTACGAAGGCTTAAAGAAGACAGATGTATTAACACATGCGATTCAGCAATTTTGTACGAAGGTGGAACCCGAAAAAATGAATGATGTAAAACGCCAATACAGCGTCAGCAACCATTTACAAACACGTATCCATACGCATAAACGTTTCGAAGAGAAACAAGTGAATTTAGATGAAATCGTCATTGAACATTTACAACTTCAAGGAAAAGAAAACATATTAGAAGTTGGGTGCGCGAGCGGAAAATTCCTTTCCCTTTTACAAACTAACGGTCATAAAGGCCCATTAACTGGATTTGATCAATCGAAAGCCATGCTTTCTGAGGCCGCTAAAAAAAGTACTAGAATTGAATGGAAACAGGGTGATGCTAGTAAACTTCCATTCGAAGATAATTGTTATGACTGGATAATCGCAAGACATATGTTATACCACGTGAAAGATGTAAAAAGAACAATTCAAGATTTTTATAAAGTCATTCGTCCTGACGGTACACTTTTAGCTACAACAAATTCTAACGTTTCATTACCTCGTATAGTTGAAATGTGTAACAACATGTTAGTCGCATTTGATTTACCGCAAACATCAGCAGCGGTTGCTCCATTTTGTTTAGAAAATGGTAAGGAGATATTACAATCTGTTTTTCCAACTGTTGTAGAAACAGTTATTCATAATGCGCTCGTTTTTCATCACGCTACTCCGATCGTAAACTATATTTCTAGCATGTTCCCATCACTGAATATACCAGACAATATGTATCTTCACGCTGAAATGAAGGAATGGATACAAAAAGAAATAGAAAATGAATTATCACTTCATAATGGTATATGGCATGATCCGAAAACGATAGCGATTTATCGATGTAAAAAAGAAAAAAATCAGCAAATAGTAGCTTTTACACATTTTCTCATAAAAGTTTCTCCATCACTACATTGCCTTTACCACAATAAAAATTTGTATTATGTTCGTCTGCTACTCCAAAATAAGAAGCAATCGCTATTCCGAATGGTACAAACGCATGCCCTTGTGCTGTAATGATACTTGAATGCTGCACAACTTCTTTATACACGAAATTTTCTACTGGAAAACAATCGAATCTTTTATAATCTATGGTCGCTGTATAAGATCCCCCTTTCAATAAGCCTGCCTTTGCCAACGCATACGGTCCAGCACAAATTGCTGCCACTAATTTTTCTTGTTCATAAAATTGATGAATGATTGAAAAAAGAGGTTTTGCATCTTTCAACTGTACTTCTTCTCCACCTGGAATAAGTATCCCCTCATACTCATCTACACGCACTTCACTTAATTCTATATGCGGCTGCACTTGCAACCCCGTTTCACTTATAACCAGTTCCTTAGTTAAACCTGCTGTAATGATTTCATATTTATTTTTCAGCAATGCCGTTGCTACCGTTATTTCAAACTCGGCAAATGTTGGGTACACAAATAAAAGTATTTTTTTCATAACCCTCTCTCCTTCAACCATTTCATAAAATATGCCTCTAATTCGTCCACTGTTAATCTATTCGTGTCCACATAAGTTACAGGAAATTGTTTATACCATTCTTTTTCAGTTTCTACTAATTTAAGTTGTTCTTCAAATGTACTTCGGTTTCTTACCCTATCATTATTTTTTCTATCATATACATTCTCTTTCGAAACGTCTAAATAAAAAATTGCATCCGAACGGCATTTTCTTAGTTCACATAAATCATCTTGCAATTCTGTTTCTATATCCCACTCTTTCCCTATTAATTTCGGATAAAAAAGTGTATAGAACTCAATATCTTCTGGCCCACGATCAAAAATCACCGTTGATTCCTGGATATTTTGAAACTCTTTTATTTTTGCTCCAATGAACATTTTTTGATTTGTTATAAAACCCTCTTTTGAATTCATATCTAAATTTAATTCTTTTCGCTTTTCTACAATTCGATATGGATTTTCATATATCACTGATAACCCATGTTGCTCTAGCCTTTTAGCTACTGTTGTTTTCCCACTTGCCATTGGTCCTTGTAGTGAAATTACATATGCCATCCCACTCATTCCCTTTCCATATAATACATTGATAATATACAGAATTTTGAAAACTATCAACAAAATATATATCATCTTGTTTCTTATTCTTATGTAACTTATAATAAAAGTTAGAGATTATGACGAACGCAAAAATAATGTAAGCTTGGAAATCCAAGCTTACATTATTTTTTGCTTTCCCTTTTCTAATAAAAAGAGTATACTAGATTAGAACGTATGTTCTTAACGATTACATACAGTAAGGAGATAGAACAATGGTATACGACACAAAAGCAATTTCTTGGAATGAATCCTTAAAACAACTTCAACGCCGCTATACAAACAAACAAGTTGACCGAAAAGAATTTGAAGATATTGAACTAATGGAATTCTTCCGCGATAACGACTACATTTCTTTACCTACACATATAAGCGGCCTATCAACAGCACGTTTTACTTCTTACTCTATTTTCACAACTGAAGATAAAGATCGTAAAGTTGGCACACTTATTATTGAGTATGTTGAAGACGATAATAATAATTTATGTGTTGAACAACTATACTTTGTTTAAATGATTACGCTTGGTCAAAATGACCAAGCGTTCTTGCTTTCTATGAATCTCAATGTTTATAATATGAATAAAAGAAAATCGAAATCATTTAAGGGGGGATATACTTGCTCGAAGGATGGTTCAGTTGGTTCATTGTATTATGGACTGTCATTTTATTAGGACTTATGTCTATCGGTGGATACTTTATGTTCAGAAAATTTTTAAAACGATTACCAAAAGAAGATGGTATGTCCATTTTAGATTGGGAAGAACACTACATAAATAAAACGAGACATTTATGGGCTGACGAACAAAAACAATTGCTAGAAGAGCTTGTAAGTCCTGTTCCAGAACTATTTCGCGACGTTGCTAAATCCAAAATCGCTGGTAAAATTGGAGAACTTGCATTACAAGAAAATGCCTCTCAAATTACACAAGACTTAATTATTAAAGGATATATTATTGCCACACCAAAGCGTGATCATAAATTTTTAGTAAAAAAGCTACAAGAAAAAGAGATTGATTATTCAAACTACAAGTCTTTACTCGCAAAATAACTTCACATTATTTTCGATAAAAAAGACAGCGCCTTTGACGCTGTCTTTTTTATTTTATACATATACAGTTTTAAGTTAGTTTCATATCTTTTTCATTATAAAAACCATCTTCTTTTTCCATTTCCTTCTGTAATTTCGTAAAGGAACGGTACATCGCAATTCTCCATGATACAATCATCGCAAACGCAAGTAAGAAGAACATGCCGCTAAGTTGTCCTAAATCAAGAGATTGACTTAAGTATGTTTTAAATACAATCCGTACTACAAGTAATCCAATTAATATAAAAACAAATGCTTTTGAACGCTTCAAGTAAATCTCTTGTCCTCTAATTTCAAATTTAGATGTTTTAATAAGAAAAATAGAGAAAATCAAACCAACACCAATTGCTTCTAACATTTCTGCTGGAGTTAATCGAAATTCAGGAAAAACATACATCAATGCTCCCGTACTCATAAAAAATGGCGGAAGTATAATTTTTTTCAATGTTGCAGGTTTCTTAGCTGCTTTTAAACGAATAAACATCGCACCGACAGCCATACAAACAGCAACGATACTTGATAAAAGAACTATGTTCATATTTTCTCATCCTTTTTTGTGGCTATATGCAAAATATACTTTCATTATATGCTTTTCCGTTAGTATTTCCAACATTTTCACAGAATAATACTAAAAACCGGTAAAACCACCAAATAAACTTGAGAAATATACGATAATTTTCGTCATCCAATTAAAGTATAAGAAGATACCCATGACAATCATAATGTATCCTCCGACTTTCATAAAGGCCATACTATTTCTTTTAATCCAAGACATTTTCGTAATAAAGAATGAAAGTACGAAAAATGGGATAGCAAATCCAAGTATGTAAGCAATCATATAAATCATTGCTGATTCTGGGTTTGTTGCTGCTAATCCAATTACGGACACTAAAATAGGTCCAGTACATGGCGTCCATCCTGCAGCAAAGGCCAATCCAATTAGAACTGATCCAAAATAGCCACTCGGACGATTTTTAAATGTAAATTTACGATCTTGCATTAAAAACTTCGGCTTAAATACCCCAACAATAATAAGACCGAACACGATGATAAATATACCACCTAGCTGTCTAATTAAATCTTTATAATCTGTAAAGATTCCTCCGATAAAACTTGTACCAAATCCAATTGCAATAAATATAATTGAAAATCCAAGTAAGAAAAACGCTGTATGTATCATACTTCTTTTGCGAAGCATTGCATTTTCTTCTTTCAATTCAGAAACCGACATACCTGTTATGTACGATAAAAATGCCGGATAAAGCGGTAAGCAACATGGGGAAATAAATGATAAGAACCCAGCGCCAAACGCTAAAAAAATACTAATATCTTGCATAATTCCACTCCTCTCCTTACATATTGTAGCAAAAACACATAAAAATACTATGAACAATTCGTGAACTCACTTTTACAACGTGGTAATAAGAAAAACCACTCTTTCTCACAGTTTCTAATAAAACGTTTTCATTTCCTTCTATTATATAGAAAAATCTCAATTGGATTAGGAAACTCCTTTAATTGTTATTAACATAACAAAGGTAACATAGTTTCTCAAATGATTAGCACGTATACGTACGTTTATATGCATATTGATTTAAAAAATTTTTTTCAAATGCTGTCTTTATACAATACAAAGCTGATTTTACAATACTTTTATAATTAACAATTTCAAGATTATGCATAAATATCATACTTTTATTATTATTCTATAAAATGTCGCACTTTTCTTTTATTTGACCCTACATTTTTAATTTTGTATACTTCCCTCTAGATATATTTTCGTTACGGAACAACTTCACATAGATGGGAGGAATTTTTCATGCTTCGTTATTCTCTTTTAGTTTTATTAGGAGCGTGTAGTTATGGAATTTTAGCTATTTTTGTTAAACTTGCATATGCAGAAGGATTTTCACTTGGAGAGGTAATTGGCAGCCAATATTTGTTCGGTTGGATTATTTTGCTGGCTATTACACTTCTATTTTCTAGACACCGCGTTCCATTAAAACAAGCATTAATTTTATTCGTTGCAGGAACATCTGCAAGTTTTACTGGAATTTTTTATTATGCTTCATTAAAAACTGTACCAGCTTCTATCGCAATTATTCTTTTGTTCCAATTCGTTTGGGTCGGTATTATTATTGAAGCTATTGTAACAAAAACATTACCTTCAAGGGAAAAAGTTATTTCGGTTATTTTCTTACTTGTAGGTACATTTTTATCAAGTGGTTTACTGGAAAAATCGGCAGGTACTTTCGATACAACAGGAATCATTTTAGGGCTATTATCTGCTATTACATTTGCAACATACATTTTTGTGAGCGGAAAAGTTGCTGTTGAAGTACCTTCATTACCACGTGGTGTCCTGTTAATGGCTGGCGCTTTAACTTTAGTTATGATCGTATTCCCGCCAACATTTATTATGAACGGTGCCATTTCTCAAGGACTTTGGAAATACGGCTTAGGATTAGGAATATTTAGTATCGTTATTCCGTCTATTGCCTTTACAATTGGTATTCCAAAAATCGGTTCTGGCTTAGCGACTATTCTTGGTGCAGCAGAGCTACCAGTTACAACAATTATGTCTGTATTCGTTTTAAAAGAAGCTGTACTATCTTCACAGTGGATAGGTGTATCACTTATTTTAATCGGTATTGCAATTCCGCAAATTGCATATGCAATGCGTGGACGTTATCAAAAACATCATACACATAAAAAAGTGGCAGCATAAAGTGAAACTTTAATTAGTGGGGATTTTGTTCATCCCCACTAATTATTAGCTCACATCACTCGGGCATTAACGAGAGAGGATTTTCATTTGAGAATCCTCTCTTTTATTGTTGTATACTTATAGTAAATACTTCGCTTAAGAAAGAGGGCATAATACGTGGCATCTATTCCAAATCAACTAACAGAAAAACTTATTTCCATTCGCCGACATTTACATGAGTATCCAGAACTATCATATGAAGAGTTTGAAACAACAAAAGCGATAAAAAATTGGTTAGAAGAAGCAAATATTGCTATTATTGATTCCAATTTAGAAACAGGAATTATCGCTGAAATTTCTGGTAATCAAAATGGTCCAATTATAGCAATTCGTGCTGATATTGATGCCCTTCCTATTCAAGAAGAAACAAACTTACCATACACTTCAAAAATTCAAGGTAAAATGCATGCTTGCGGACATGATTTTCATACAGCAGCTATTTTAGGTACAGCTTTCTTATTAAAAGAAAAGGAATCTTCCCTAAATGGAACGGTTCGCTTTATATTCCAACCAGCTGAAGAAAGTAGCAATGGTGCTTGCAAAGTTATTGAAGCTGGACATTTACATGATGTACAAGCTATTTTCGGTATGCATAATAAACCTGATTTACCAGTAGGTACAATTGGCATTAAAGATGGTCCACTAATGGCTGGAGTAGATCGATTTGAAATTGAAATTCACGGTGTCGGGACGCACGCAGCTGTACCAGATGCTGGTGTTGACCCTATCGTCGCATCCTCTCAAATTGTTATGGCACTACAAACAATTGTAAGTCGAAATATTAGCTCTTCACATAATGCCGTTGTAAGTGTTACAAACATTCATTCAGGAAATACGTGGAACGTTATTCCTGAAAAGGCAACATTAGAAGGAACAGTTCGTACATTCCAAAATGAAACACGAGAAAAGATACCAGCTTTAATGGAACGTATTATTAAAGGAGTTTCTGATGCATTAAGCGTAAAAACAGAATTCCGTTTTTATTCAGGTCCTCCTGCTGTTCATAACGATACATCTCTAACCGACTTATCTACTCAAGTTGCCGAAAAAATGAATTTAAATATTATTTCTCCTAACCCATCAATGGCCGGAGAAGACTTCTCCTTTTACCAACAAGAAATACCAGGTTCATTCGTCTTTATGGGAACGAGCGGTACACATGAGTGGCATCATCCTTCTTTTACAATTGATGAACGAGCACTCCCTATAAGTGCAAAATACTTTGCTTTGCTAGCTGAAAAAGCTCTTAAACAATTCTCATAGAAAAAAAAAGCCGTTAAGGGGTACTTAACGGCTTTTCTTATTAAGTTAAATCGCGTTTTAAAAATACTGTATAGGAAATACTTAAAAATACAAATAAATACAGCAATAACATACATGAAGCAAATGGGAAGGTTACTCCTTCAATAAAACTTCCATTCTTGGCAATACCGTATAAATCTGTGTTTGCCGGCAATAAATATTTCACCCAATTATATCTAGTTGCTGCTAGTAACGCAATATTTCCTGATAAAGCAAGAAACAGTGAAATACCGATCGCGCCCCCACTAGATCTTGTTAACACAGAAATCATAAATGCAAACGCTGCGTACACAAGAGTTGGCAACCACGATAAAATGTAATATTTACTTACTTCCACAAAAATATTTTGTTTTATAATATTTCCATCTTGAAAAATAAATTCACTCCATGCAGGCTGTTGGAATTTATAAATAACAAGTCCACTTAAAGCGGAGAAAATCATATTAAATATAAACAATAAAGCTGCAAATATAACGATTGCTAAAAATTTTGCTGTTAAAATTTTAAATCGACTCGCCGGACGGATTGTTAAAAATTTATATGTTCCCCAGCTATATTCATTCGCAAAAATTGTACTTGCATACACGAGGATAAATGGAAGCAAAATTGGAAATACGATAAAACCTGTATCTCTCATGAAAGAAAGTGGAGAACTGCTTGCTGGTGCTATATCCGTATCTAAATGCTTCATTTTAAGCTGATATTCCTTTACAAGCTCGTCCCCCGACCTTTCTGCTAAAATAGCTTCTTTTTTCATACCAAGCTTTTTCTCAATTTCTTCCGTACGTTCTGTATAATCTGCTTTCCAACCCTTTGTTTCTGGTTCTAAATACTTTACCGTAACCCATCCTAATCCAATTATTAATACTGCAATAACCGCAAAAGGAATAATCGTTCTTTTACGCTTAAATATTTTATACAGCTCGTTATACACTAAATTAAACAATATCTTTTCCCCCTGTTAATTCTAAAAATTGCTCTTCTAACGTTTTTCTTTCTTCATATACACGATAAACTTGAATATTTTTCTCAAGCAAAGTACGAATAACATTTGGGATTTCTTCATCTTTTACATTGATAAGTAGATCATTACCTTTTATTACAACATCACATTCTAACATTTCCGCTGCTTTATTTGCATCATCTACACGTATACGGATCGTCTCCATCTCTTCACTATGACTATGCTGAATATTTTGCGTCGCTACATATTCTCCGTGTTGAATAATAATAACTCTGTCACACATTAATTCAACTTCTGAAAGTAAGTGACTAGATACAAGTACTGCTTTTCCTTGTTCATGTGCAATTTTCTTTATGTACATTCTCATTTCATGTATTCCACTTGGGTCTAGTCCATTCGTTGGTTCATCTAGTACCAATACATCTGGATTATGAATAAGCGCCTGAGCAATCCCTAAACGTTGTCTCATACCGAGTGAATATGCTTTTACTTTACGGTCAATTACTTGTCCCATTCCTAACAATTTCACTACTTCATCGATACGTTCTTCTGTCACATTCCCATTCATTCGGCCGAAATATGTTAAATTTTCGTAGCCGCTCAAAAAAGGATAAAATTCCGGTGTCTCAATTACTGCACCAATTTTCGCAGCAGTTTTTTCAAATTGCTGTTTTACAGATTGACCATCAATCCATACTTCACCTTCTGTCATACGGATCATACCGACCATCATTCTCATTAAAGTCGTTTTTCCAGCACCATTTGGTCCTAGCAGGCCAACAACTTCACCTTTTTTAACTTCGAAACTAATATTTTCTACAAGTGTCTTTGAACCGATTCGCTTCGTTAACCGCTCAACTTTTACAATTGATTGTTCATTTGTCATTCTATACAACCTTTCCTTCCCATTCTTTGTCAGGTCTTTTCACTCTAACACGATTATTTTCATGTGTAAAATAGAAAAAGGCATGATTTTTCATGCCTTTTTCTCAAACTGAAACAAATTTCCGTCTTTTAAACTTCGAACAAATCGACAACATTGCATCATCGATAATACGACGACAGCCATCATAATTATACCAACAACTGCTATTGCATATATTGTAATTGGTGCACTATTTATTCCTTGTATCCCTGCTATTTTCATAAAGATAATCGTGAATAATTTCAAAAATAACATCCCATGAACTAGACCGAAAACAAACGCTGCTCCATAAATGAATAATTGCTCCTGACATAATAAACATAGTATTTCATTTCTTTTCATATTCCCTACTACATAAGATTTAAATTCCTCTCTCCTCACTTGCAGAAGAGAATTCGTCATTTTATACGTAATAAAAATACATATAAAAATCAATACAATAAACAGCGTGTAAAAACACATTTGAAACAAAAATGTTGCCCCTACTTTCCCAGCCGCTAGTTCATTAAATTGTAGCGACATCATAAAAAACAAAATTGCAGTACACATGGCAATCCACATGAATTGCTTTATCCTTTTGGCAGCAAATGTTCTTATATTTTTTCTCGCTAACCGACATAAAGACATAAATTTCTTCCCCTACCTTATAACATACGCATTCTATACTACTAGTGTATAAAAATATGACATTACAAACATCGCACTATAATCTGAATCTTTTCTAAGTCTTTAGTCCTAGAAAGGCAAATGGGAATTTATTCATATTTAAATTATAATTGTAAAAAGAGGAGGGTTTATACTATGCGTATAAACGTATTATTTATCTTATCTTTACTTTTCTTTACTAGTTGTAACCAAATAAAAAATAATGAAGTTGCTTCTGTAGAAGCTTACAAGTTAACAAAGGAACAGTCTTCTATTTTACAAATGACGCCTATTCAAGAAGGAAATAGTATGTTTTATAACGTTACACTTAATAATGATAAAGATGAAATAAATGCTACGATTGATTATTATCAAAATGGTAAAAAAGTAAAAGAGATTACTAACATCGCTTCATCACATTTTCTAGAAAAGAAAATAAAACTCTCTTTCATACCACCACATTTCCAATTTGATAAAGATGTAGAAGAAAAAGGTCAATGGTATATTAATATTGACGGTGGTTCAACGCTTGCTCCTGAAGAAGCACCTCTAGGTGTAAATAGTTCTGTAACTACTACAATTCAATCTGCAAAAAATTTAAGATATAATCAGAAAACAATTTTAGCTACTGTAATCCAAACAAGTAAAGAAACTGTAAGCGTCCCTACAATTGATGAAGAAACAGGTATTGACCTACTCTTAAAAGAAAATGAACACGTTTATCTTTTCAGTATCGAGCTAAAAAAAGAAAAATAAAACGGAAATGCACTTAAGCTGCATTTCCGTTTTATTGTTTAATAAGGTGTACTTTTATATATTCGAATTAAATCTATTTACCGTTACTACTATTACTCATCTTCTACTTCTATTCGTTTCTTCTCTCTTGCAATTTTTAAAAACTCTAACAGCTCTGGATTACTATTCATTTTTTTATAAGCTACCGACATTTCTGCAACAAAATTAGAATCATATAACTCTTTATATACAACTTCTGTTTTATATAATTTATTTGCCGATACAGGGATTACTGTAATCCCAATCCCTGCTGCTACAAGCCCCATAACTGTTTGATATTCTGTTGCTTCTTGTACAATTTGAGGACTAAAGCCAACCTCTCGACAAAGAGATAAAATTGTATCATACAACGCCGGCCATACTGGTCTCGTAATAAATACAAACGGTTCATCGCGTAAATCTTCTATATGTATTTCATCTTTCTCTGCAAGTGGATGTGCCTTTGGCAAACATAAAGTACAAGATAACCTTTGAATTGGTTCTAACTCTAATAATTGTGTTGAAATTGGCGGCCGTAAAAATCCAATATCAATACGATTATCATGAAGTGCATGCACTTGATCTGGTGTAGATAATTCATGTAATGCGACAGACACTCTCGGAAATTTCTTTCTATACTCCCTGACGATAGACGGTAAAATATCATATATCGCCGCACCTACAAAACCAATTGAGAGTGATCCAACTTCTCCCCTTTGCGCACTTTGTGCAACTTCTACTGCTTTTTCAATTTGCTCAAACGCTTTTTTTACTTCTTTTAAAAACATTTCTCCTGCTTCTGTTAATTCAACCTTTCTCTTCGTTCTTGAAAATAACAGAACTCCCATTTCTTTTTCTAATTGCTGAATTTGTTGACTAAGTGGCGGTTGTGTCATTTGTAAACGAGCAGCCGCTCGTCCAAAGTGTAACTCTTCTGCCACAACAACAAAATATTGCAAATGCCGTAATTCCATTTTAGACACCCTTTTCACTTTCAATTAATACGTCTAATATATTAATAACATATAATTTATATATTAGACAAATATTTTGAATGAACGTATAGTAGAAATTGTTAATTCTTTTTTACAATTTTTATGTAAAAAAAGAAAGAGGTGGTTACTGTATGAAATGGTGGAAGTTAAGTGGACAAATTTTATTATTATTTTGTTTCGCTTGGACAGGTGAATGGATCGCAAAACAGGCACACCTCCCAGTTCCAGGAAGTATAATCGGTATTTTTTTATTATTAATTTCATTAAAATTTAACCTAGTTAAAAAAGAGTGGATACAGGACGGAGCAGACTTTTTATTAAAAGAACTTATTTTATTTTTTATTCCTTCTGCAGTCGCTGTTATTCGTTACAAAGATACACTATCACAATATGGAATCGATCTCATTTTAATTATTATGATTAGTACACTTTGTGTTACTCTCGTAACAGGACTATTAACAGAATTGCTACTTAAGCGGAAAGGATCAACGCAATGATCGGCTTTCTTTGTTTACTATTAACACTATTGACATATTGGATATCTAAAAAAATGTATCAACGTTGGAATTGGAGCTTACTTTCTCCTCTCCTTGTCTGTCCCATTATTTTAATCGCTTTATTGCTTGGACTAGACACACCTTATGAAACATATGAATCTGGTGGTCAATGGCTAACAGAATTATTAAAACCTGCAACAGTTGCTTTTGCATGGCCAATCTATAAATACTTTGATTTATTAAAGAAATACGGAATCGCCATCTTACTTAACGTCATCGTTGGTTCATTTTTATCAGTTATTACTTCGGCACTACTAGCAAATTATTTTCAAATTGATTCGTCACTAGAACATAGTTTAGCACCGCATATTGTAACGACACCAATCGCAATGGCTATTTCAGAAATGATTGGTGGCATGTCACAATTAACAGCTGTATTTGTCGTTTTAACTGCCTTAACAGGAGCATTACTCGGCCCTTCCCTTATACGTATTTGCCGCATTAAAACCGCGCTCGCAAAAGGTATTATGTTAGGAACGAGCGCAAATGGAACTGGTACATCAAAAGCATTCGAAATCGGCCCTGTTGAAGGAACAATCGCAAGTTTATCCATGCTTTTAACAGCGGGTGCTAGTTTAGTTATCGTTCCGCTTTTCTTATCTTGGATACATTAAAAAGCAAGTATTTACATACTTGCTTTTTCATTTATATATTGACATATTAACTCGTAATCCTCCGGAAAAGCTAACGATAATTTTTCAACTTCCTGTATCCCTTTCCAGTCAATTTCATGTATTAACTCATCAGGATCTTGAATTTTCATACTACCGCCTATTTTTTTAACAAAGTAATAATGAACATACACTGGAATTCCGTATGTAATACCTTCTTTTTCGTATATTTTATTTACAACTTCCACATTGTAGCCTGTTTCCTCCCAAACTTCCCTGATACAACATTCTTCTAGTGTTTCTCCCTTTTCAAGTCCTCCACTTGGTACAGACCACCTTTTTTCTTCCCCTTCTTTGCCTTGCAGCACCATTAAAATTTCATTTCTGTCATTCATACATATAGCTGCCGTACCTATCCATCTCTCCATAAACATCCCTCCCCTACTAAAATTCGCCTTCTTTTTTATTTTTCCCTTGAAAAAAGAGGAAAAAAATAAAACGGTGACGAAAGAATACATCAACTTCATAGGCAGTCCCTTCTTAGAAATTAAAAACGGAAGGATGAAATTATGATTTCTAAATATGTTGTGGAATGTGTCTTTTGTGAAGAAAATCGAAAACCTCGCCAAGCTACCGTCACAGTTCCCGCCACTTCTCAACTACTAGCTATTCAAAAAGTGCGGGCTGAATGTAAACGCCGCTTTGGAAAAACGTTATTATTGCAAACAGAGGTTAAAGAAGAAATAGTTTTAGAACAAAAAGAAAGCTGACCATCAGTTGGCCAGCTTTCTTGTCCGATCATATTTTCACATGAAGATTAGGGGCATCCTCTTTAAGGATCGGGATTTTCCCATTATGTACGTTCCATAATGGTCATCGAACAATATATTTCTATGCAATTAAGTATTGAATAGAATAGGGCAAAACTTGTTCGCATTTTTAGAAAAGGGATAGGGATATAATTCAAGTAGTACTTCGAATACTCGAACTTTATACTCATAATATTAATGCAAATCCTTTCATATGGGAAATATGAATTACTTATATAATTCATTCGTAAAATATATTAATACCTTGCTATAGTAGTTTTATTCCATCAATAACATACATCCGGCTAAAACTGGCGTCATAATCATTGAAAATCTCAACAGCATGCGTGGTGCATAATTTGTAAACTTCGCACCGATATATGCTCCTAACATCGTCCCAATTAATACTTGCAATAACAATATATAATCTAAATATCCTTCCGAACTATATCCAATCCCGCCTCCAATTGCGATTGGTAATATAACAAGCATAGTCGTTCCTACAGATTGCTGTATCGTTAATCCTAAAAGAACCATTAGTCCAAGTTGTATAAAAGGGGCTGAACCAATCCCGAATGAACCAGCCAACATTCCAGTAACTAATCCTAAACATATACATTTCATCAAGTTGTTTTTTGAAAGTTTTTTCTGTCCACATAAGGGTGGCTTTTGCTTATTTCGAGACATAATCAATTTAATAAACATAAAAATTGCTGATAAAAATAACATCCCAGCTGTAAACCAATGAAGAAGATGTGCTGGTATAAGCGAACCAAACTTTGAACCGATATAAGAACCAAGCGCTCCAAATCCACCAACAATCCCGCCTATCATAAGTACAACATTTCCTTCACGATAATGACTTATAACTCCAGATAACGTCGTAAATGCCATAGCAGTTAAAGATGTTGCAAGTGCAACGTGAATAGGAATATGAAATACTAAAGTGAGTATCGCGATAATAAATCCAGCTCCCCCTGCTCCAACAAATCCTAATAAAATACCCATTAATAACATCGTTATAATAATTGCCACATACTCTCCCTCCAGTATCTCAATTATCTACTATACGCCCTCTTCCATACAAATAAAAAGCATCCTATCCGGATGCTTTCACTACTTTTCTATATTGAAAATATGTAATCAATCTTGATTAATTAAAATAACAGCAGGACCAGCAACGACTACTCCAGCTACTTCTATCTTTTCAAATTCCTTTACTGTAATAGATATAACACCTTCTCTTTCCATCAATTCTTTACTCAGGACTTCAGTCGGTATCGTCTTCACCGTCTTACCTCCTTTTCATTTATACAATATGATAAAGCGACACTTTAATCAGTGGGGGTTTTGGCCACCCCCACTGATTATTAGCCCTCATCAACCAGGCTTTTGCGAGATAAAAACAACCCAATACATCCATATATATGCATCACCTCCACTTTCATTCCTTATTCCATCCAAAATTCATATTCCCTTTCTATAACATATTGAAAAATAAAAAGAAGCTATAACATATAGCTTCTCTCTAAGTTTCTTTACCCTCTCTGTACCTTATATGTCAAAACTCTACCATCTCTATCAAATTGGAAAATAAGCTGTTCACTATCTATTGGAATGAAGCCACGTTCTGTCCCAAGATAGTACAAAGTGATGACCCCTTCTTCCTCATTTCTCGTTTCAGTAGGCGTTCCTAACAATTGTGTAATTTCTTCATTTGATTTCCCTATTAATTTATATTTTTGCATGAAATCATCTACCATATGTACCCGTTTCTCTTCGTCATTTAACCACCGATCTCGATTAAAATTGGAAGTGTACTCATTCATACTTAATTGTACAGCACACACTATTAATGGAATGATCCCTACTATCATTACACGTAACATTTGTTTCTTTTCTTTATTACGACTTGTAGAAGCACGTAAGATGACTCTTTGAATCATGACTAATAAAATAAATGGCATAACTACTACAAAAATACTCTTTACACTTAATGACATATGAACTATATCGATAACGAAAATAAACGCAATGTACATGACTATATACAAACAAAAATAAACATACAAAATCCCATGTAATAGAGCACCCAGAAAAATCTCCCCCTTTTTAATTCACCTGGCAAAGCATTTCTCTTATCTTTTGTAACTCTTGCGCTGTATATATTACTTCCCCTGTTAAAACTTCATTTTTGAAAAACGCTACGATTTGCTCCCTATCTTTTAATCTAGGTGTGTCCTCATTAGAAAGATCTAGTACTTCTTTACCACTCTCATTATAAAAATATACAATTGGCTTTACGTTTTCTTTTACAATATCAACTTGCAATTCTTTCAAACAATTGTATAAAATTTGAGATTGTTTCTTCGCTTTATATACTGGATTCCCTTCATTTTTCACTTGTATAGTTAACGAATCTTCACCTGTAATACATTCAAGCGTCTCTTCTTTTTTAATTTCTTGTTGATACTTACCTATTTCATCAAGCATAAATGAATATATACTAGCATTCTCTTTCGTTACACCATGAATTAATTTTCCTGTCCACTCTCTCGTCTCAAGTAAATACATACCAGTTTTATATAAGATAAGATGATGGATTCGAATATCGTTTATTCCAAGTTTATCTCTAATAAAAACATTCGGCATAATATGAAATTCATCTTCTTGTATGATTTCTTGTTCTAAAAATCCTTGCTTCATATAATGTAATGTTTCATGCGTATTTACTTCAGCGCTATTTTTAGTATACTCTCGTAAATCTGCAATTAACTTTTGAAACATATGTATTTCATTACTATGTTTATCTTGCATTTCACTACGTTCTTTACTATGTTGCATAGCTAATTGATTTTTCATCATACGCATATTTTCAAGTTCTCTAGCTGTACTAACTTGTAAATCATTATACTTTTTCTGTTCCATATTTTTTAACGTATTTTGTTGCTCTTTATGTTCTGTAACCGTGGCTGCAATTTCACTTTCATACGTTTCAATCGCTTGCTTTTTTTCAAATTCCACCTGCTGGCTCTCTGATTCCAACTGTTTATTTTTATAAAACAGTACGAATACTGCAGCTAATAATATTAAAATTACACCTATTAGCACATAATCCATATTTTTACTCCTTTATTTCAATTTTTGATTATTTTTTATAAATATCCCCATTGTATTATACTATGCTTTTAATATACAACTTGTGAAAATTACTTTTTTCATAGAGTGACACGTTAATCAGTGTTTTGTTCTATCACCCACTCATTATTAGCCCTCACCAATCGGCCTTTTACGGGCAACTCCCACCTATCTTCTTCGCATTCGCCGAGATTCTTACTGCCTGCAAATCGCGGGATAAAAGGTATCTCAGGCGAGATACCTTTTACGTTGACTTTATTATACACCATACTGAATATAACTCGAATCATAATATATCCATTCATTTCCACCTAATCCGAGCCAGCCATCTTGCTTACACCATACTCGATATGCCTCACCATGATGTAACTGTCTTATAACATTTCCACTTAATGATGGAGCATCCCGTAGATTCACATTGTCACCAGTAATAGTCGCCACATAATGTTTATACTGAATATAACTCGAATCATAGTATATCCATTCATTTCCACCCAAAGCAAGCCAACCATCTTGTTCGCTCAAAACTTCATATGATTCACCTCGATTTAGCTGGCGAATTACACTAGATTGTAAAGATGGTCCAGTCCGTAAATTTACATTATCGCCATTAATTACAGCAACACCGTAAACTGGAGTTGCATTATTAGGCGGAGAAACATTCCCTCCACCACTCGATCCATTCCCTTGCAAAGCTTCTAATGAAACTGCTGCTGATACATCACAATTTCCTACACCTGAAATTTGACCAGAATCAGTGTATTGCCACGCTGTCCACTCTGTCCATCCACCAGCATCAGCAGGCGGTGTACTAGAATATCTAGCAATCCAAAGTGGAATATCACTTAACCCGTTAATTCCAAACTCATTAATATACCAAACTCCTGTATATAACATTACATTTTTTCCAGTAGCCTGTTTCACATAATTTATGAAACTTCTTGCCCAATTAGATATAGCGGTACCAGTTAAATTACTATTACTCGGATCTGTTGGTGACTCTAAATCTAGAACTGGCATTAAGTCTGTTTGATTGCTTTGTAATATACTCACAAAATATTTCGCTTCTGAAATTGCATCATTTTGTTCTGGATGTGCAAAATGGTATGCACCGATTAATACATTCGCATTTCGTGCCGCTTGTACATTTTGAACAAAAGTAGGATCAAGATAATTTACACCTTCTGTCGCTTTTGCATATGCTGCTGGAATGCCAGATGCCTTCACTGCATTCCAATCAATACTCCCTTCCCAATGAGATACATCGATAAACGTAACATTTGAACTCGATCTGTTTTGCATATAAAATCTCCTATCAAATTTTTTCATTCCGTATACATACAATATGTACAACTTTACTAAATGGACACGACATGTATGCTATAAAAACAAAGAGTAAATATATTTTATATACAAAGTAAAAAAGACCTTGTATATTACAAGGCCTTTTGCAAGCTTCCTTTATTTTGTAGTAAATACATATTATAATACAACCCTTGCTCACTCAGTAACTCTTGATGTGTTCCCCTTTCTACTATCTCTCCATCATGCATAACGAATATTTGATCTGCATCTTGAATTGTAGATAGCCTGTGAGCAATCGCTATCGTCGTTCTACCTTTTCTCATTTGCTGCAACGCTGTTTGAATAGCCTCTTCTGTTTCTGTATCGATATTAGCTGTTGCCTCATCTAATACTAACACTTTCGGATTAGTTGCTATCGTTCTAGCAAAAGCAATTAATTGTCGTTGACCACTAGAAAATGCAGCTCCTCTTTCTACTACTTCTGTTTCATACTGCTTTGGTAATTTTTCAATAAACGTATTGGCTTGCACAAATTGCGCAGCTTCTTTTACTTCTTCATCTGTAATTTCTTCATTGTACATACGAATATTTTGCTTTACATTTCCTGCAAATAAAAATGCATCTTGCAATACGAGTCCTATTCTCTTTCTAATTTCTCGTTCTTCAAATTTCTCTAAATCTACACCGTCTATTACAATATTTCCCGACTTAATATTATAAAATCGCATTAATAAATTCATAATGGTACTTTTTCCACTACCAGTATGCCCAACAAAAGCAACCGTTTGCCCTTGTTTCACGTGAAAAGATACATTTTTTAAAACATCACGCTTTCCATCATACGAAAAAGTAACATTTTTAAATTCAATATCTCCATTAACTACTTGAGGATTCCCATCCCCTTTTTGAACCGGCGCTAAATCTTTCTCGTCTATTAAATGAAATACACGTGATGATGAAACAAGTGCCTGTTGGAAAAATGATAATTTCATCATCATCTCATTTACAGGTTGGAAGAAACGATGAATATAGTTAACAAACGCATATAAAACTCCTACTTCAACGGGACTCTTTAAAGCGTCAATTCCGAATAAACCAAGTACTAATGCAATTGCTACAATATGAACTAAATCCGTTGCTGGACGTAAAAGTAACGCGTCTAACTTTAACGTGCGTCGTCCTGCACTATAATGTTTATTATTCACTTCTTCAAATTCTTTTCTCATGCGTTTTTCTTGTCCGAATACTTGAACAATATTCATTCCTTGAATGGACTCATTTAACTTCGCATTTAATACGCTTAATTGATTACGTACTTCTAAATAAAAAGCTGCACTTTTCCGGCGATATAGCACCATAATAGCAAACATAATTGGAATTAATATAAGAGAAAATAGTGCTAATTTTACATCTAATAAAAACATCGCCACTAAAATCCCTACTAAAAACACTACATTTTTTACGAATGTTGATAGTACACTAACATAAAAATCCTTAATCGCTTCCGTATCATTTGTTATGCGAGATACGAGTGTACCTATCGGCGTACGATCAAAGAAACTTAATGACAATTTTTGAACATGTTCATACACTTCAACTCGCATATCTTGAACAATCTTAAAAGCTATATTTTGAAAGTACAATAAATCTAAATACGTAAATAATACTTTTAATAAATGTGCAATTATATACACTACAAATAGAGTAACAAGTGCTGATTGATCAAAGTTACGCGGTACTAAATGTTCATCAAGAAATTGTTTAATTAAAAAAGGACCCATCATTTCAGTTACAGTTGCACCAACTAGGAATAAAAATGCTAATGCTAATAACCTTTTATATGGTCTCATATAAGAAAGTAATCTTCTTAAATCACTCCGCTTTTTCTCAGCCATCATACGCCTCCTTTCTCTACTAACGCCTCTAGTTGCTGGCTTTCGTACATTTCTTTATACCAACCATTTTCCCTCATCAATTGTTCATGTGTTCCTCGTTGCACTACCGCTCCTTCATCAATCACAAGAATAATGTTTGCATGCTGAATTGCACTTAAACGGTGTGCAGTAATAATCGTCGTTTTTTCTGCTCTTTCCCGTTTCAATGCGGATAATATAGTTTCTTCTGTTTTTGCATCGACAGCTGATAAACAATCATCTAAAATTAAAATTTCAGCATTCGTTAATAAAGCACGTGCAATTGAAATCCGCTGTTTTTGACCTCCTGATAGTGAAACACCTCTTTCACCTACTACCGTGTCATACCCTTCTGAAAATTGAACGATATCATTATGAATACAAGCAATTTCAGCAGCACGCGCAATTTCTTTATATGTAGCATCGACCTTTCCGAATGCAATGTTCTCTCCAATACTCGCTGAAAATAAAAAATGATCTTGCGGCACGTATGAAATTGCAGAACGTACACCATGAAGTGTTACATCTCGAATGTCCCGCTCACCAACTTTTAATTCACCATTAAAATGATCATATTCTCGAATTAAACATTTTAACAACGTCGTCTTCCCTGCACCGGTACGTCCCACAATACCTAGCGTTTCACCTTTTCTTAAATTAACATAAATATCTTTTAAGTTTAATAGTTCATTTTTCTTATAAGAAAATGAATCAATAGCAAATGAAACATCACCACTTGCTATAGTATTTATAGCGTTTTCCTTATTTACTACATCTGAAGTTTGTGAAAGTATTTTCTCCACACGATCATACGAAGCGCGTCCACGTTCCATAATATTAAACAACCATCCAAAGGCTAACATTGGCCATACAAGAGTCCCTAAGTATGTTGTAAACGTTACTAGCTCTCCTACAGTTAATTCGCCCCGTACTACTAATAAAGATCCGTAACAAACTGCGATTAAAAACGAAAACCCGACAATAAGTGCAATCGTTGGATCGAATAATGAGTCAATACGCGCGACTAACATATTTTTATGTACGACATCTTCTGATTTCTTCCGAAATGCTTCCAAATCCTCTTTCTCTTGTCCAAGCGAGCGAATCACCTTCATCCCACTCATACTTTCTTGTACTTTATCATTGATTTCAGAAAACGATTGCTGCGCTTTATGAAATCTTCTATGCAATAAAGTTCCATAATAATTTGTAGAAATCGCTACAATTGGCATCGGAATTAAACTTAATAATGTCAACTTCCAACTAATTGTAAACCCCATCGCTACAAGTACACATCCTCCAACTGCTAATGAGTCAACAAGTGTTAAAACACCCGATCCAGCAGTTTGCTGAATTGCCTGAATATCATTGGTCGCATGCGCCATCAAATCGCCTGTACGACGTGATTGATAGAAAGTTGGACTCATCTTTGTAAAATGTTCATATAAATTCTTTCGTAATTGACGGGCTAATTTCAAAGAAGATCCAAAAATCATAATACGCCACAAATAACGCAATATGTACATAGTAATTCCTACAACAACTAACAGAATAACCCACTTCAACAATTTTTCAGATGTTAATGTTCCATTATTAATTTCATCTACTACAATACCTAGTACTTTCGGGGCTACAAGTTCAAGAAGCGCGACACCAAATAACATAATAATCCCAATTATGTACGCTCGTTTTTCTTGTTTAAAAAACCAAGCTAAATTAAAAAATACTTTCATATTTATCCTCCTCCCTTAAAATGAGCGATGTTTTCAGTTTAACAAAAATACAGAATTTTTAAAAGTTTTAAATACTTTAAAAATTCAATAGGAAAGGGCACTCTTATCGAGTGCCCTTTAGCGCTTATTTTGTTTGTTGCTTGCTCATCGCGCTCATCATTTGATTGATTTTCTTTTGGGAAGGTTTTTGTCCCATTTGCATCATCATCATTTTTAACATTTGTTCATTAATTGGTGGATTTTTTTCTAAGTAGTTCATCATGTATTTGCGGGCAATGAAAAATCCTAACGCCACGCCTGCTACTAGTGCTACTACGCCCACTAGAATACCTAACCAAATTGGCATATATTTTCCTCCTTCATGTTGTCTACCTTACAGTGTACTAAAACCTTTTCAATAAGACAAGATAGAATTCGACATTTTTTACACATATGTTCGTACTTGTTTTAAAGGATTCAACCATCCGTACTTTGTATTTTCATAATCCATAGCTAAAAATGTTAGTTCACACTTTCTTAACACCTCAAAAAAAGTCGTTTCCATAGAGACATTTCCAGAGGTATTCATGCGAATATAGTGTGGTTTCACTATTATTTCGCCATATTCCGCTCCCGTAAAAAGTGTATGCGTATGATGTGTTCTATCATATTTACCAAGAACACGCAAAGCTTGCTCTAATTTATGATGAATTTTCATTACTTGTAATGGCATCGTTATATACATCATTTGTTTATATAACACTTTTTTCTCCGAAAGGGACCCAGATTCTGAAAATCGAACAAATAAATCAAAAAACAAATATTCACGACCAAAATAAGCTTTCGCAATATCCTCTTGAATTAAATACAATTCATACGTTTTCATTTTCAGCCTCCCAATCTGGACAACCTTTTCTCTTCATTATATAGAAGAAAATTTGCAATGATTGTCTGACTGCGGAGAGATAAAAAACTTTTTCTGTCGAAAAAACTCATTTACATAGAAAAACCTCTCCATGCCGGAGAGATTTTTCTAAAATCATTAAAGCATTTCTTTTACTTTACGAACAACGTTCTCTACAGTAAATCCATACTCTTCCATAATCTTCTCACCAGGAGCAGAAGCACCGAATGTATCGATACCTAACACATCTCCTTCAAGACCTACGTAACGGTGCCATCCGAATGTAGCACCCATTTCGATTGCGAAACGTTTTGTTACTGCTTTTGGTAATACAGATTCTTTGTACTCAGCAGTTTGAGCTTCAAAGCGATCCATAGATGGCATGCTGACAACAGCTGCGTCAACGCCGTCTACTGCTAACGCTTTTTGTGCTTCAACAGCTAGACTTACTTCAGATCCAGATGCAAGTAAAATTACATCAGCTGTTTCTTTCTTGCTTGCAGAAACTACATATGCACCTTTTGCAACTTTTTCATACGTATCGTCTTTTGCGCCTTCTAATGTTGGAAGATCTTGACGAGTTAATACTAAAGCAGTTGGTGTTTTTGTAGATTCTAAAGCTAATCTCCAAGCCGCAACAGATTCGTTACCGTCAGCTGGACGAATAACAGATACATTTGGCATTGCACGAAGTGCTGCTAATTGCTCAACTGGCTCATGTGTTGGACCGTCTTCACCAACAGCGATACTGTCGTGTGTGAATACATACGTTACTGGCAATTGCATTAATGCTGCAAGACGAATTGCTGGACGTAAGTAGTCAGAGAATACGAAGAACGTACCACCGTAAGTTTTTAAACCACCATGTAGTGCAATACCGTTCATTGCTGCACCCATTGCGAATTCACGTACACCGTACCAAATGTTTTTACCGCTGTAATCTTCTTTTGTAAAGTCTTTTTCGTTATTCATGTATGTTTTGTTAGAACCAGCAAGGTCAGCAGATCCACCGAAGAATGATGGTACAGACTCTGCAATGGCATTAATTACAGCACCTGAAGAATTACGTGTTGCTGCTTTTGATCCTAATTCATAAGTTGGTAAGCTTTGTTCCCAACCTTCTGGAAGAAGACCGTTCATTGCTGCTTGCAGTTCGTTTGCTAATTCTGGATATGCTTGTGCATATTCACCTAACATCGTGTTCCAAGCTGCTTGCCCTGTTTCACCAACATCTTGTACTGTTTTACGGAAGTTGTCATATACTTCTTCTGCTACATGGAAGTCTTGTTCAGCAGTCCAAGCGTATGCTTCTTTCGTTAATTTTGTTTCGTCTACACCAAGTGGAGAACCGTGTGAAGCTGATTTTCCTGATTTGTTTGGAGAACCGAAACCAATTGTCGTTCTTACTTCAATTAGCGTTGGGCGTTTTTCGTCAGCTTTCGCTTCTTCAATTGCTTTCGCGATTGCTTCAATATCGTTTCCATCCTCAACACGGATTACTTGCCATCCGTATGCTTTGTAACGATCTTCTACACTTTCAGAGAATGAACGATTTAAATCGCCATCTAATGAAATATCGTTTGAATCGTAAAGCACAACAAGACGACCTAATTGTAAATGAGCAGCTAATGAAGATGCTTCAGCAGAAACGCCTTCCATTAAATCTCCATCACCACAAATAGCGTATGTATGATGATCTACTACATTATACGCATCACGGTTATATTTAGCCGCTAAATGTCTTTCAGCCATTGCCATACCTACAGCAGTTGCAATACCTTGTCCAAGTGGACCAGTAGTTGCATCTACACCTGCAGTATGACCGTACTCAGGATGTCCTGGAGTTTTACTTCCCCATTGACGGAAGTTCTTTAAGTCATCCATTGTTACATCATAACCAGATAGGTGAAGTAGGCTGTATAATAACATTGAACCATGACCTGCAGATAATACGAAACGATCGCGGTTAAACCACGTTGGGTTATTTGGATTATGTTTCATAAATTGAGTCCATAATGTATAAGCCATTGGTGCTGCACCCATTGGCATTCCTGGGTGACCAGAGTTTGCTTTTTCAATCGCATCGATGGATAATGTGCGAATCGTGTTGATAGAAAGTTGTTCGATTGAATGTGACATGCTATTCTTCCCTTCGCTTATATTAGTAAACGTTTTATACATTTATATGATAGCTTCCCACGCAAGATTATACAACATGTATCGACAAATATGTTGATGTTTTTTTGATTTTTTATAAAAAAACCAATGATTTCGGGAATGTATGGGCATTCAATATGACATACTTTTTTATTGTTTTTATTTTAAAAAGAAAGGGAATTATCTGTATATTTATTCATCATTTTCAAATTCCATAATGCAAAATATACCCTTCCCCATTTTTCACTCTGCGAAGCAAATGAATAAACGACTGTAAACCTTGGCATAATTTTTCTCGATCAAATACGTATCTTTCATATTCTCCATCCGTATCCTTATCATTTTTCCATTGAAACTGTCCTGTCAATTCGATTGTTTCTGGCGCTAAAGAAAACATACTAACTAGCGAACAAAATAACTGTTCTGCTATCACTGCCCCTTGTTGCTCAATTTTTGTAATGCCATAATAATGAATGCCAAACCCTTCAGCTCTTTTCGCTGGGTAATAGACCGGAATCCAGTGGATAAAATCTAATAGATATACGATAAGCTCATCACTTAATACAACACACTCATCTATCGTTGCCTCTTCTTTATACAAAAAACAAAGTTCAATCCAATCTACACCTATAAAATCCAACCCTTTTTTTTCATTCGAAACAAATACAAACTCGTGCTGTAAAGCCAAATTATCCCCCCCTATTTCTCACATTTATTATCCTTATTATATAAAAAAGCACCTTTTATAGGTGCTCCTAAAATAAATTAAACGATTTTCTTCCGTATCGAACTTGAAATATAATCAATGATAATTACCATTAAAATGATGCCCAATAAAATAATCCCCACACGAGACCAATTGCGTGAACTCAGCGCAAAAATTAGAGGCGTACCAATCCCACCTGCTCCAATAACACCTAAAATCGCAGCGGATCTTACATTAATTTCGAACCTGTATAACGTATACGATAGAAAATCTGGTAACACTTGTGGTAATACTGCATACCAAAGTATTTGAAACCGATTTGCACCTGTTGCTATTAACGCCTCGGTCGGTCCCTTATCTATATTTTCAATTCCTTCCGAATATAGTTTTCCTAACATTCCGATAGAGTGTAATCCCAAAGCTAGAACTCCGGCAAAAGAGCCTGGCCCAACAGCTTTTATAAATAAAAGAGCCATAACTAATTCAGGAAATGTACGAACGAAACTAAGTACAAATTTCCCAGCACCTGAAGTTAATTTTCCACTACTCATATTTGTTGCTGCCCAAAAAGCAAATGGAACAGATAAAAAGGCAGAAATAAATGTACCTAATATCGCAATTGCCAACGTATCAATCAAACCATGTAATAAATCTTCACCATCAGGCAAAGATACATACGACCAATCTGGGTTCAACACGCCTGTCATAATTGCTTTTGTAATTTCTCCCGCTGTATTCTTTATTCCCTCGAGTGGGACACCTGAAAAGGCCCATACATATATAACTGTTAGTGCTATAAAAATAATCCAGCGATTTACACTCGGTTTCTTCGGTTTTGGTACGATTATCGTCGTTTTACTCATTATAATTTCTCCCGCAACAATGTACTTATGTAATCAATTAACAATACAACAACAAGGGTATAAATAATAATGGAAGCAGTTTGTTGATATTGTAAAAATCCAAGTGTACGATCATAATATAAACCAATGCCACCTGCTCCTACTAAACCTAGAACGGCTGCGGCACGTACATTCACCTCAAATGTATAAAGTACGTAGGAAACAAAGTGCGCTTTCACTTGCGGAATGACCCCATAAACAATCCATTGCACCTTATTCGCTCCTACAGCTGTCATCGCTTCTAATGGACCTGGATCAATTGATTCAATTGACTCATACAATAATTTCGCTACGAGCCCAACCGAGAAACAAGTAAGAGCCAAAATACCTGGAAGTGGTCCTATTCCAAAAATCGCTACAAAAATAGCCGCTAATAATAAATCTGGTATCGTTCGTATAAAATTTAAAATCAATCGAGCTGGACCGTACAAAAATACACTAGTAAATACATTACTTGCTGCAAATAGTGCAAGTGGAATGGCTAAAATCGCTCCTAAAGTCGTTCCAATAATCGCCATGCGTATTGTATCTAACATTGCTGTTGTAATAACTTGAAAATAACTCCAATCTGGTGGCACCATTTCCTTCAATAAATCCATCATATTTGGAAAACCAACTACTAGTTTTGAAAATGATGCGTCGACCTGTACACTACTACCCCACAACAGTAAAATAACTAGAATAACCGTTAACATATGTTTCAATTTACTCGGCGGCTTCGGTATCGATTTCGAATATATCGTCACGTCATTCATTTAGCTGCCACCTCTAATAGTGAGCTTTTCTGAGCTACGTCCCCATAAATTTCAGCAAATTTTTCATCCGTTGCCTCATCTACTACACCATCAAAAACAATTTCACCTGCATGTAATCCAATAATGCGTGTAGCATATTGCCTCGCTAAATCAATAGAATGTAAGTTTACAATTGTCGTAATTCCAAAATCTTCATTAATTTTTTTCAAATCATCCATTACTTGCTTTGTTGTCAGTGGGTCTAACGAAGCAACAGGCTCATCTGCCAATATAATTTTCGCTTCTTGTGCCAATGCTCTAGCAATCGATACACGTTGCTGTTGTCCTCCTGATAATTCATCTGCTCGTGCATATGCTTTTTCTAAAATATTTACCCTGTTCAAAGCCTGAAATGCAAGTTCCAAATCTTCCTTCGGAAACAAGCCTAACGTTGTACGTAATGTCGAATGATATCCAACACGCCCGGCTAATACATTCTTCAGTACCGTGGATCGCTTTACAAGGTTAAAGCTTTGAAAAATCATACCAATATCTCGGCGCATGCGTCGTAACTCTTTGCCTTTTGCAGCAGTAATAGACTCACCTTCAATAATAATTTCTCCTTCTGTAATCTCATGAAGGCGATTTACTGATCTGAGGAGTGTAGATTTTCCAGCCCCAGATAGCCCGACCATTACAACAAATTCACCTTTTTGAATTTTTAAATTTATGTTTTTCAATCCTTTCGTACCATTTGGATACACTTTGGAGACATTTTGAAACTCTATCACACATCTTACCTACCTTCTATGTATTATCAATAACTGAAAAACGGCAAACTAACTGAAATCACACACTTTCCAGTTAGTCGCCATTTCCATATGTATTATTGTGTTTTCACTTTCTTTCCATAGTCACGAACGATATCAAATTTACTATCATCAGATTTCACATATCCTTCGTGTGAGTATACCTCTTTAATGATTTTGTGCCCTTCTTCATTCTTTCCTATTTCAATGAAAGCATCTTGTAATTTCTTGCTCCACTCCGCATCTAAATCAGAACGTACAGAAATCGTATCGTTTGGAATTTTCTCCGTAAATTTTACTATTTTCGTTTGATCGAATATATTCGGATAATCTTTTTTTACAATATTACGAGCATCTTGGAATACAACAGCTGCATCAATATCACCATTTAAAAGAGCAATAAGTGACTGATCATGACCTTTTAATGTAACAGGTTTCACATCCTTTAGCGGATCGACTCCCTCTTTTAACAATACAGCAGCAGGCCATACATACCCTGCTGATGATGTTACATCTTGATAACCAATTTTTTTACCCTTTAATTCTTTTACACTGTTAATATTAGAATCTTTCTTAACAACAAACTCTGATTTATAAAAATCTACTAAGTCCTTTGTGGGAGCTCCAGTTTCATCATCTACCCCAAAACGTTGCGCCTGTAATATTACGTTTGCAGCCTTTTTCTCATGCGCTAACACATACGCTGTTGGAGGTAAAAATCCTACATCTACTTGTTTTGATGCCATAGCTTCTACAATTGTATTGTAATTCGTTGAAATACTAACTTTTACCGGAATGTTTAATTTATCACTTAATAGTTTTTCCAATGGTTTTGCTTTTGCCTCTAACGTATCTGCATTTTGAGAAGGAACAAATTGAACATTTAACGTCTTTGGTACATAACCTTTTTTCGTATCCTCATTTTTACTTGCACTTGATTCCTTCGTTCCACAGCCACTTAATAACCCCGCTGCTAGTACAACTGTTGTGCTCATTGCAAAAACTTTTTTCAACATGTGAATGCCTCCATTTTTCGTTGTTATAAAATAACCTTCCGTAAACATGAAGAAATATATCACATATTTTTACAAACAATTACCTATTTACAGAATCTTTACACATTCTATACATTCTCATTAAAATTCTTTTCATATATTTGATATGATTAATTGAAAGATAACAATAGAAAAGGTGAATGGTATTGAATCAAAATCAAATTGTAACTTTAAATATTTTATTAACAAGCGATGTACATGGTACTGTGTATCCAATTCACTACCAAGATAACTCCAAAGCAGAAATTGGTTTAGCTAAAATTTCTACTCTTATAAAAAAAGAACGTTCCAAAAATACAAACGTTCTTTTAGTTGATAACGGTGATTTCATACAAGGAACACCATTAACTTATTATTACGCTACATACGAAAAAAATAAGAAAAATCCAATGTCCTTATTGGCCAACTATTTAAATTATGATGCTGCAATTATCGGCAATCATGAATTTAATTATGGAATGGATATATTAAATCATGCTGTAGAAACTGCAAACTTCCCGTACTTATCAGCAAACATTTTAGATAAAAACATAAAAGAACCTTATTTCGGGAAACCTTATATAATAAAACATATTGAATCAAATATAAAAATTGCTATTTTAGGGACAACAACACATTACATCCCGAATTGGGAACAGGCCCATCATATTAAAGATTTACTATTTGAAGATGCATTAGAAACAATAAAAAAGTGGGTTCCTTACATCCGTAAACATGAGCAGCCCGATTTACTAGTCGTAGCCTATCACGGGGGATTTGAACGCGATTTTCAAACAGGAGTACCGACTGAAGTTTTAACAGGTGAAAACCAAGGATACGCAATGTATGATGAAATTGATGGTATAGATATTTTACTAACAGGCCACCAACACCGAGAAATTGCTCAAACTTTAGATAATGGTGTAACAATTTTACAGACCGGATGCAATGGACACTCCGTTGGAAAGGTAAAAGTAATATTCGAAAAAACAGAACAAAAATGGGTAAAGAAAAATAGTTACGCACAATTATTGCCTGTGCAAGGAATCGAGGCCGACAAAGATGTTCTTTCCTTGGTCGCCGATTATGAAGAGAAAACACAAAAATGGCTTGATCAGCCTATTGGCATCATTCATGGAGACATGCGAATTTCAGATGCTATGCAAACTCGTTTGCAAGACCATCCTTTTATTGAATTCATAAATAAAATCCAGATGGATATAGCTAACGTTTCTATTTCTTGTACAAGTTTGTTTCATAATACATCTCCAGGATTCCCGAAACATGTCACAATGCGGGATATCGTTTCCAATTATATTTACCCAAACACATTAAAAGTTATTCGAGTGACTGGAGCTGATATAAAAGATGCTCTCGAACTTTCTGCTTCTTATTTCACATTAAATACAGTTGGAAATATAATTGTTAATCCTGCATTCATAGAACCAAAACCTGCGCATTATAATTACGATATGTGGGAAGGGATTTCGTATGTATTAAACATTTCAAAACCAATTGGTGAAAGAGTAGAGTCTTTACAGTATAAAGGCGCTACACTCGATATAAATGAAGAATATGACGTTGTTATGAATAATTATCGAGCAAACGGCGGAGGGAACTTCTTCATGTTTCAAAATAAACCAGTAATAAAAGATATTCCAACAGATATGTCTGAACTTATTGCTAACTATATATTGAAGCATAAAAGAATAGAAGCAACGAGAAATAACAACTGGAAAGTTATTAAATAACAAATAAAAAAAGATGGGCTTCGCCCATCTTTTAATTTAATTTTGCATTATCTTTCTTTTTTAAAGCTTTTAATTTCGCTGGTGTAACATCTGTACCTTCTTCGTTAACGACTTTAATTCCTTTAAGTTCGTTTAACATATTTTGACGAAATCCTTTTAAATATTGTTCTCGTAGCGATTGACGCTCACGTTGTTCTTCTTCAGTTAAACCTTCAGCTTTTGCTTTTTTCGCTAAGAAGTTAATGCGTTCAACGAGTTCGTGATTAAGCATCTCGAATCCCCCTTCTAATCAAAACTGATTATTATCATACAATAGTTACTCTTCTTTATCAAGCAATTGCTTTGTATACTCTACGTATCTACGATGTACAGTCGCTTTTGAAACATTATGACCAAATCCACGAAGCGTTGCCGCAATTTCTTCGAAAGTGAGTTCACTCTTGCGCAAACGTACAATTTCCTCAATTGGCACTTCTTTTTTCTCTCGCCCTACGCTTAAATGACGATTTTTTAAATTATTTTCTGGCCGATAGCCTTTTTCTACCGCGCGTTGCATACCACGTTTAATTTTCAAGTTATGAATCTTTCTTTGATATTCTTCAACAATACCAATTATATCTAATACCATCGAATCAGAATCCGACAATTGTAATTCACCATTATGCGTATGTGTATATACTTTTATTCCCTCTTTATGTAAACAATGCATTAATGCAATCTTCGCATTCCCTCTACCAAGACGTGTTTCATCTTGTATTAGAAGTACATCAACTTGTTCATCTCGAATTGTATCTAATACTTCTAATATGCCATCACGTTCAATTGTATAGCCACTAGCCTGTTCCTCAATCACTTTTGTCACATTCATTTCATAGCGCTCAGCTAAATGCAATAATTCATCCTTTTGACGCAATAACGATGTTTCTTGTGCTTCTTTTGTTGTACTCACACGTGCATAAACAATTGCATTCATTTTGAACCCTTCTTTCTCGCTATATTTTCTCTCTAGTGTATCATAAATCTCCCTTTTGTTCGAACTTATGTTTGTAGAATGTTTTTTCGCATGTTATACTTATTAATAAGAAAAACGAAAGAAAACGAGGTGTTAGAAAACATGGAAAAGTTAACGAAACGCCAGCAAGACATTCTCGACTTTATTAAGCTAAAAGTACAAGAAAAAGGATATCCACCTTCCGTACGTGAAATCGGTCAAGCAGTCGGCCTCGCTTCTAGTTCTACAGTGCACGGACATTTATCACGACTAGAAGAAAAGGGCTATATCCGACGCGATCCAACAAAACCACGAGCAATCGAAATTTTAGGCGATGACCGAATGGATACAGAAACACAATCTGTTATTCAAGTTCCAATCGTCGGAAAAGTTACTGCCGGTTTACCGATTACAGCAGTCGAAAGTGTAGAAGAGCACTTCCCACTTCCAGCTAGTATCGTTTCTGGATCAGATCAAGTATTTATGTTACGTATTTCTGGGGATAGCATGATTGAAGCTGGTATCTTTGATGGAGATTTAGTTGTTGTCCGCCAACAACAATCTGCATACAACGGTGAAATTGTCGTTGCCTTAACAGAGGATAACGAAGCAACTGTTAAACGTTTCTATAAAGAAAAAGACCACTTCCGTCTACAGCCGGAAAACTCGTCATTAGAACCTATCATTTTAAAACAAGTGTCAGTTATTGGAAAAGTAATTGGCGTATATCGTGATTTACATTAAAAATAATAAAAGAAGATAATTCCCTTATTTATATAGGGAATTATCTTCTTTTATATATTGGTAGATTTTAATTCATTCCAAAAAACTCGAATGAATGAATCTATCTTCTCATCTATTATTAACGTGTTTCTATAGTAACATCTCCAGCAGCCGTTTTGCCGCTAATCTTTTTACTCCCATTACCAATTGTTACGTTTTTATTTTCCTCATTAAAAATTGTCACATCTCCAGCAGGAGTTTGCCCAGTTATTACTGCATCTTTTGGTTTTTCCGATAAAGTAATAGTTATATCTCCAGCAGTTGAGCTTGCCTCTACATCATACTTAGGATCATGATCCATAATATATACATCCCCACTAGTCGTTTTTGCTGTTACTTTCCCCATAACCTTTTTAAAGTTCACCTCACCAGCTTTTGTAGATCCCTCTACGTTCTTAGCTGTTACATACTTCAAATCCACTTCTCCTGCCAGCGTTCCAACATTTACGCGGTCACTTTTCACATCACTTATTTCTATTTGTCCAGCTGCTGAATGTACTTTGATCTCTTGGTAAGAACGTTCTGGTACAAATATAGTCAATGTAGACGTTTGAAATCCGAAATTGTAAAAGGAAAAATCAAACGAAACATCTTTTTTTCTTTCCCCAATAACTTTTAATGTGTCACCATCTTCAGTAATACGAATTTCTTGTTTACTTACATCTCCTGTTTGCTTTACATAAAAAGAGGCATCCGGAGATTTTTGGACGACAATATCCCCAGCACCTAACTTAACTTCTATATTTTTTAATGTTTCGTTTTTAATTACGTCTTCTTTATCGCCTTTTTCTGCAGTTTGCACTGCTTTTTCATATGTTTGTGAAATCCCTATTACTCCAATAATGATACAAGCGATAGCTACTAACAATATTTTTTTCATCATCTACTCCCCTTTTATCATTTTGAAGTTCCATATCACATAACGTACGCACAATCTTTTAAACCACTTCGTACTATAATACGCTATCATACATAACAACAAACCTACTCCAACAAATGTTATACTAACGAAAAGATCCAACCATATAAAAGGGCCCATAAATACTTTTACGATAACGAAAAATGGTGTCACTACACTAGCAATCCCACCGACCCAAAAAGAAAATATAAAACCGATAATTGCAACTAAAGGGCCTAACACGATAATAAAATTAAATAAACTAAGTCCAATCGCCGCCATGACAGCTCTTGTAACATTTGAAGTCGATGGATCTTTTTTCATTTCATCGAAGCGATACATCGCAAGTAATTCTTTTGCAATTACTTTAGGAGAACCAAGTCCTTTTATTATTTCTAATTCAGTTTTCCCTTCTTCTATCCCAAACTGAAAGTGCTCTTCATAATCAAATAAAATATCTTTCCTCTCTTCTTCCGGTAACTTTCTAAGCTGATTCGATAATTCTCTAAGGAATTGTTCTTTATTCATCCCAATTCACCCCTTCAATAATTTCTTGTACCCCTTTCGCAAAATCACTCCACTCTGTTACTAACAAATGAAGTTGCGTCTCCCCTTGCTCTGTTAGCTGATAATATTTACGAGGCGGTCCTTCCGTGGACTCTTTTAAATACGTTTGAAAATATCCCTCTTTCGTTAAACGACGTAATAATGGATATACTGAACCTTCCGATATTAAAAATTTATTTGAAATTTGCTGTACAAGTTCATAACCGTAACTATCTTTACGTTTCACAAGTGCCAAAACACATAGCTCTAACACACCTTTTTTAAACTGAACGTTCAAATGTAATCCTCCTTTCTTAGTTTAGTACTGTTCAATACACGGTACTAGATATATCCATAATATACCACTTGGTACTATTTATTGCAAGGTACTTGTTTATATGTATTCACTGACTTTAAAAACGCGCAAATAAAATCCCGAATAAGATTCTGTTGTAGTTCACCATTATTCGAGATTTTATTCGATTCGAACTGCATTCATACAAAGCTTCATTCAATTTTTCTCCTCTAAGAACCAACTTCCATTTGTGACCCTAGTAAATTTCGAAATACACCTTTTCTTTCTTTAGCTAGTTGATTAAATTCACCTTTTTGAACAATTTCACCTTTTCCTAAAACAATAACTTGATCTGCGTTGCGTATAGTAGATAAGCGATGTGCAATAACAACAATAGTCATTGTTCCTTTCAATCTTTCTATTGCTGATTGGATTTTTACTTCATTTTCAGTATCTAACGCACTCGTAGCCTCATCTAATACTAAAATCGACGGTTTTCTTAAAATAGCTCGAGCCAATACAAGTCGCTGACGTTCACCACCTGAAAGCCTCACCCCACGATCTCCAATCAGTGTATCAAGTCCATTTGGAAGCATTCGTACAAATTCAGTTGCTGCCGCAAATTCTAATGCAGCCCAAATTTGTTCTTCATTTACATTCGAGTCAATCATCATTAAATTCTCTCTTATACTAGCATTAAATAAAAACGGATCTTGTGGTACATAGCTAATAGCCCGTCTTAATGATAATAAATTATCAGTTGTAAGAGGGATACCATCTATTAACACTTGACCTTTTTCTGGTTGGATTAACCCCATTAACACATCAATTAATGTACTTTTCCCAGCACCAGAATGTCCTACAATTGCCGTCATACTATTTATTGGAATTTGTACATTAATGTTTTGAAGTGCATATAAAGCTTCTTGCTTATTATAACGAAAAGAAACATCCTTACACTCAATACCTTGTTTTATGCAAATCGGCTTTATATGTTTTTGCATGTATATATCCTGCATTTCAACCGCTTCATTACACTCCTGTTGCAATTCCCATAATGACTTAAAGGCAGGAATGCTTGCAGCCAGTTGTTCTAAATTTGACTGAATCGTCATGAACCTTGGCCATAATCTTGAAAAAATGAGAATGATTAATAGTAACTGGGCCGTTTGCGCTTGAAACATATTTACTGACAAAAATATAAAAAATGCAATTAATATAGCCATTGAAATTTTATAAAACAATTGAGAGTTTGACCTTATTCTCATATACTCCATTTGTTCGCTACTCATCTTTTTTGTTATAGATTGAAACCAATCCAAACGTGATCCTTCCAAAGTATTGCTCTTTATATCTTTAATTCCATTGAAATGATCTGTTATACCAGAAAGATAGTCTTTTGCCAATTCTGAGGTCTTACCGCCTAGTATCCGTGCTTTTTTTATAAAAACACGAGAAGCTACCAAGAACAATAAGCCAAAGCCCAAAACAAATACAGTGACTTGGGGAGATAATAAAAACGCAAGCCCTACCTGTATGAATGTAAATAGAATAGTAGCTAGCAATTGTAAAATTAAATTAATCCCATAACTAACACGAGCTAATTCTGTAGTTAATATATTAATTAGATTTGTTTTCCTTTTTTCTAAAAAAAATCTCCACTTTGCTTTTAAAATCATACTATATGTTTCTACTCTTAACTTTCGTACAAAAACTTGTTGCGTTCTCGCATCTCTTAACGTTATATTTCTTTGCAGTATATTTTGACTTAACACTATTAATACATATATACCTAAAATAGAAATTAAACTTGTTGTTTTAGGGAAATTCTGCAAAATTCTATATACAGGTGCAATAAAAGAAGTCTCCTCACCTGTATTAATTATTCCAGTCATACTTATCATAGGAAGTAATAAAATAATACCTATCCCTTCAAGTAAACTTATTAACACCATACCAAATAAATTCACATACAGTATTTTTCCTGCTGAAGAATATAATTTCTTCATAAAATATATAATATAATTCATCGATGTTCCCCCAATAACAAAGCAAACTTCTTCGTTTTTCTCCAAATACATAGAAACGGACGTAAAGGAAAATATAAAAAATGAAGAAATTTAGGTAACGGCAATGTTTTCGCATCAATTGGATAAGGATATAGTTGGCTCATAATAAATAAAGTTTTTTGCTGATTAGACATTAACGAAAATAAATGTCGACTATGATAAGCAAGTACTTCTTCAGGAACCGGATCGGTATGCAAGTTTATCATTTGCTTGAAATAAAACAAGGCTTCTTGCGCTAACTGTTTTGAATGTTTTTTAGCTACTAATTCCATCATTCTTTCATCCATCCGTACACCTAGCAATTGAGATGACAAAATTAATGCTTGTCCTCCTAAATGTAGCATTTGATATGTTTTCATTAGTTTATGAATCTCACTCCAATTAAGATCTTGATTGACAATTTTTTTTATATCTACTAACCAGCGTAATCTGGACCAACCATGTCTAGCACCATGAGATACAAGAAATAAAAATAAATCTTCCTTCCCTAGCATATATACGGAATTACTCGTAAGGGTGCTTTTTCTCTTTCGCTTCCAAAGCTCTTCAAACCCAGGTTCCTTACTAGGTCCGGGATTTAACCGCCAATGAATCTCAAGCTTAATCTGTTTTGTCGGATGAAAAAATGTTATATGATGATGCCTCCATTTCCAATCATTTAATATCGTTTGAATATAATCGTCTTTTACATATCCCTGCTCTAAAAGTAGCATTTCTACTTTTTCTAAATTTTGAATTGGAATAAGAACGTCCAAATCACAGGATGTTCGTAAAGAAATATCTCCATATAAATCCTGAGATAGTACAGGCCCTTTTAGAAAAATCATACGAATCTCATTTTCATTACATATTTTATTTATTCGTTCCATTTCAGCACTTAAATAAAGCATTTGAAATGTATTTTTTTTATATTTTCTATTCAAGGATTGTACAATATGTGAAGGAATTATTTCCTCATCTACCTGTTTAAGTTTTTGATATATCACCGGATAAACGCGATGATGCACAACCTGTTCAAGAAATAATTCCCAATCAATATCCGAAAACCATTCATTGCTGTAAGTTTGCATTGTTTCATCATCTTTTAACTTCAAAATTGCAAAAAGAAGTTTCAATTCCTTAGACATGAACTCTACATTAAGACCAAAATCTTTCTCCATTTTACTCTCCTTTAATAGTGTTCTCACTTAGCCTCTTTGCAAATGATCCAACGACAGTGAATTTCTCCATTCCTTCCGATCCAGTAACATAAAAAGAACCGCTACGTAACCATGCATGTGCAATTAGTGCCCCACTATTATCCTTAGCAGTTCCTAAATAAAGAGTACTCTCAATGTCACGTTTTTCAAGCATTTTCATCCCAGCTATCGCTTTAACGAGACATTGACTTTCCCAAAAAGTATAACGACTCATAATAGAAATTGCTTCGGACACCTCCTTTAGTGTATCCTCGTGTTGCTGAATTTGAGCAACTGATGTTTCGTTCATGTAATCCCCTAAAGAAGGTGCAACTTTGGAAAAGGTAATACTTTTTAGTACACGCGCCCATCCTAAAAAAATAAAAGTCTCTAAAAATAAAAGCTTTGTTTCCATGTTCAGCAATAAAAATACCCTTAACCTTTTCACAATATTCATTAATCCCTTCCTAACAGTTCTATTGAAATTATAAATCTATCTATTAGGCTGATCTTTTATTTGAATTAACCCTTCTTGAAATAAACACTCTAAAAAGGTAAGAACTTGCTCTTCACAATCTTTTCGTTCAATATCATAGTTGGATACTAGCATAGTAACAAGCTGATTAATTATTATTGGCTTTTCAATAAGCTCCCATATTTCTCCGCCTATTTCACCTAAGTTATAGTAATTTCCTTTCTGGACATTTAACATAACTTTTTCCCCATCCATATCGCTTACTATATTACCTTTACTTTGGACAACGTTATGTTTTAATGATATTTTTCTCGAGTGGACAACCATCAACCATACTCCCTTTCTGTATAGTATTTAAAATAACTTCCACAAGCTCATGAGCTGTAAATCTTGAAGTCGGGCGACTTACTTGAAACATTTCCATTCCACTTGCAATATGAGTTGAAGTTTCAAAATGCCATTCCATCAATCCTAATTTAGAAATCAAAGAACTCCTAAAAGTATGACGGTATAATTTATACAAGCGTGCGAGCCCTTCTATACGGGTCATCTCAATATCTTCTCCCTGTGTTTTTACTAATTCAATAACACCAGCAAGAGGTAATGGTTCTGGAAAAAATTGAGAATTAACAGGAACAGCATACTTCGTTTCTCTTTCAAATAAAGCGCTAAATTGCGCTACTTCCATTCCTAACTCATTTATGCTCTCTTGCCATAATTTTTGTTGTGCGTAAGAAGGATGAACTATTGCAGTATTTTTATTCAAAAGAGACACGGCAACTACATCATCACTTAAAAGCTGATATCCTTTATTCAAAAAAGCCGAGGCTAACGTTGATTTTCCAGCCCCTGAATCACCAATTAATGCATACGCTTTTCCATCTATGGCAATTACACTCCCATGCAATGGGAGTGTTTTACGTTGCATTAAAAGCGCCCCCATACAAGTGCCCAGAATATATAGGCGAATTTTATCTTCTTCTGCGTCTGCCATAGGTGAAAAGGTGATTTTCTCGCCGGCTTGTACAGAAAATATTGCAGTTTGAGGAACATGAAACATAACTACATCATCCTCCACTACAATTGTTTTTTGCTTTTCTACGCTATATTTACTCCACTGTTCTGACAAATCCGTTATTTCAACTTGAACATCTGCCATCTCTTTTTTTTCATTCAGCTGAGACAATTCGGGTAATGGAATTTCACTTACTATTTTTAACCCGAAGGCTTGATATAACACATTCCCCACAGAATCAAACATCCTATCCCCCACATTGTCAATTTTTTGAAAGCTCTTATATAATAAAGCTATATAAGAGCTTTATTTTTCCAGTGACTTAACTGTACTTCACTGGGTCATCTGGGTCAGGTTGAACAGCATCTGGATATTTATGCCCAGGCCCAGCCATAGTCATATTAATATTAAGTACTTCTAATACAGGTTGTTTCCATTCCTTTTTCATACGTATCACCTCCTTTCATATTGCTTTTTTTATAAATCGATAAAAGATTAAGCTGCGCATTAAAACTCTAAAATCTAAATCAAATGCATATTCTGGTCGAGGTTCTTTACAAATTTTTGAGATAGCTTTCTTAATTACCTCTACATTTAGAAATTCAGAGATAACTGGATCTACACTAAGTTCTTCAACTTCCTCAATAAATTCATTCCAAAAAGGAGCCATACGGTAAACACCATCTGCACCTTGAATACCGCGAACCCGTTGATTCAATCGTACTTTATCAGGAAGGAAGCTCTTTGTGGCTCTCCGGATCAGGGCTCTATCTAAACCATTTTGAACATACTGTTCTTCTGGGACTGATAAACAAAATTGAATCAATCGTAAGTCATTTGTGGGATCACGATCCCATAAGGCATAACGTAATGATAATTTCGTTTCATACGTGCCATTTATGCTCCAATAATATGGTTTTTCAAACTGTTCTCTTTTCATGTCATATGCATTAGAAATAGAGGTGCCTGTTATATCGATTTCTTGTTCTCTAAGTCTGTCAAAAACATTCATTTCCCTTGCAAATTCCGGATTAATTATTACGGAATTTGCATCTTGTTTTCCTGAAAAAAGTAACTGATGCAAAAATGGAAATGCCTTTCGTCTTACCACTTCAAAAACACGTGATTTTTTTACTCCTATATTTCTACTATATAAATATAGTTCACGATAAAAACGAATCCAATGTAGCTTTTTCAATAACATTGCCTGGTAATCTAAAATAGGTCCCCATGATACTGTCCAATTACCTCTTTGACCACTAAGAAGTACTCCTATTCCCTGCTGAGCTGCTTTTTCATAAACTCCACTCAACCAAAAAGTATTCTCAAAAAATTTATATGGCATCTCCATTGTTTCCAGCCAATCATCAATTTCCGATAGTGGGCTTCTCTCTGGCAATTCTAAATAATAATCCTGTATATTCCCTACATGCTCTACAGTCGATTGAATAAATGGTCTTTCGTCAGCTATCCTACCTCTGTGTGTCCAATCTTCAAATCCTTCTACTGGAACATAACTATACGTATGTAATTTTTTATTTTCAGTCCGTAAATCCCTTGCAGCAAAACTAACGACAGAACCTGAGTCTAACCCTCCACTCAAATGGGCTCCGACTTGGTGGTGTGTTCGCAAACGTGCCTTCACTGCACTTTTATACACCTCTCGAAACGCCTCTTCATACTCTTCATTTGATTTTAAATTAAGCATTTTCCCAACAGTTGGTGTATAGTATCGTGAAAACTTCACTTCGCCTTCCTTTACCAAAATAGTGTGTGATGGAGGCACTTGTTCTATATATTTGTAAACTGTTAACTGTGGATCTACCGATTCGAAATTTACAGGTATAGCTAAAAATTCAGCAAGCCACTGCTCATTCAATTTTTTCTCAATATACGGTAGAGTAAATAACGGATTTATAATGGTACAAAAAGCAAATTTTTCCTCACCACGATAAAAATAAAGAGTCCGACTTCCTGAAAAATCTCTGGCACCAAAAAGAATTTGTTTTTTCTCATCCCAAATCATAAAAGCAAAATCGCCTACCAAATATTTCGGAGCCGATTCCCCCCATTTCTGATAAGAGAGTAAAATCAACTCACTATCTGTCATGTTTTTTCTATCCGAATAATCCACTTGTAATTTTTCAAATAACTCATCACGATTATCAATAATAGCATCTGCTGTAATTGCCAATTGCTTTTCATAATTATAAAAGGGTAATTGTTCACCAACTGACTCTGGTGTAATCCATTGTGCATGACATCCTAGAAAAGCATTTTCTTTGTGCCATATTTGAATATCGTCAGCAGGGTACTTTTGTAATTCACTCATTAATCGTGTGCCATGTTCAATTGATATAGGTTCATTATTAAAGTGAATAATGCCAGTTATAGCGCTCATTTCTTCCTCCTAATATATGAAAAGTTACTACAATTACTATTTACATATTAAATTCGTTAAACATACCCCTTTATCATTCTTTTTAAAGAACGAAATTATTTATTTTTATTACTTTCTCAATTACATGCTTTAATTTACTTTCAGACTTATATATTATAGACATTTCCAAATCTATACTCCTCCCTTTTTTTATGTAAATTGAAACTGAACACTAGAAAGGATTCATTATAAAGAACAATTAGTGGTACGTATACAAATCTAATTCAAATTCCATTTTCACTTACTTTTCTTTTAATTCTTCCATTCTACAACTTTTAAAATGCTTTGAATTACCCTTTGTTGATCTTCTGCTAACATATTAGATCCTGAAGGCAAACAAATTCCACTTTGAAATAGGTACTGCGACACATCTTCATTTTTGCTATGCGGATAATACTTCTTCTCTTTAAAGAGCGACTGCATATGAAGTGGCTTCCACATAGGACGCGCTTCAATGTTCTCTTCTGCTAAAATTCTCAACAATTTCCCAATAGAAATCCCAGATTCCTTTTCATCAATTGTCAATGTAGTAAGCCAACGATTTGGGCGAGTATGTTCTAATTCAGGCATAAAATAAAACCCTGGCATGTGAGATAGCGCTTCGTAATACCGTTTATATACAAATCTTCTAGCTCTCACCCTATCTTCTAACACTTCTAATTGTCCTCTACCAATACCAGCTAAAATATTACTTAGTCGATAATTATACCCTATCTCACTATGCTCATAATGTGGAGCTGGATCCTTTGCTTGTGTCGCTAAAAATCTCGCTCTTTCCAATGCTTCTACATCATTAGAAACTAGCATTCCACCACCTGAAGTTGTAATAATTTTATTTCCATTAAATGAATAAACACCAAATTTTCCGAATGTACCGCTTGCTTTTCCTTTATATGTAGATCCAAGAGATTCTGCTGCATCCTCAACTATAGGAACATTATATTGATGACAAAGTGAGAGAATTTCATCTAGTTTAGCACTCTGACCATATAAATGAACAAGAATGATAGCCTTAGGCAAATTCCCCATTTTATTAGCTTCATATAATGCATGTGCCAATGCACTCGGTGACATATTCCAGGTTTCCGGTTCTGAGTCAATAAATACCGGTTCCGCTCCCAAATAAACAATCGGATTTGCACTCGCTACAAAAGTAAAACTGGAACAAAATACTGTATCTCCCTTTTGAATACCTAATAACTGCAAAGCTAAATGAATAGCAGCAGTACCTGAACTAACTGCAGTACCTCCCCTAACTCCTACAAAAGATGCAAGTTCTCGTTCAAACCCATCGACATTTGGCCCAAGAGGAGCAACCCAGTTTGTATCAAATGCATTTTGGATATATTTTTGTTCATTCCCACTCATGTGCGGAGAGGAAAGGTAAATTCGCTTTTTATGCTGAACTGTGTGCATGTAAACACATCCTTTATACATATTTAAATACTATGTATCTAAAAACATATGCTTTAATACAGATATATCAGATAATCTCCTTAAATTATCAATTGTATAATGTGCTTTATAAGCTTGCTCAACTATAAGATTATGGTAAATTCCATCTTCTCTACTAATATGGATCGTTAACCATTTCAATTTCTTGGCCGTTATAAAATCCTTACTTAAATTATCTCCTATATAGACACATTGCTCATGAGGCACCTGTAATTCCTTACTTATTTTTTCATAAGGAATTTTGCTTGGTTTCCAACATTCTTTTCCTAGCTTATCAGTGAGAATTATTGAATGAACCCTCTCTTTTAACTTTAATGCATTTATTTTTCTTTCTTGAGCAACTAAATATCCATCTGAAATAAGTCCTATTTTAACGGTATTAACCAAATTATTTAGTACCCAATCCGCTTCATCCAACAATTGGATATCTGGTTTATGGAACCTATACTGTTCTATCAAATTACTAATCAATTTTTCATCATAATCAATGTCTAACTTTTTAAGTGTTTTATTAAACACAAACTTTCTTTCACCTGAATTGAATAATCGAATTGCGATATTATAAAAACCAATTTTTCCATAGTTATCTTTAATCCAATCATCCACTGCTTTAAAGCCACTTACGACATAATCTTTCTCTTTATATAAAGTATCATCCATATCAAAAACAATTGCTTGAATCACCATATTAAATACTCTCCATAAAAACCGCTTCATCATATCTAAGCATTGTTAAATTTTCTCTCCAATTAAAGTCTCTATCTGTAAAAACATCTCCCTGACACATTTTAATTGTCCAAAGTGGAAAATTCGCTCCAGCTTCTATGGATAATGGAATTCCTCCACCAAAACGAGGATTTATTTCAATAAATGTAATTTGTCCATCCTTCTTTTTAAAACATTGTAAAGTAATACATCCAATAGGATTAGGAAGAGCTTTTATTACAGTTTCTGCTGCTTGGATAATGTCAAAATCTTTCTTGGTTATACCTTTACTTACCTCACCTGCTCGTGTCTCTATACGCAATCTAGGAACGATCGTTTTTATATTCCCATAGAAATCTACCATGACATCTATAGTGTATTCCTCTCCTGAAACGTACTCTTGTATCATAGCGTTAGGTATATACTCCTTAAAAAATTCCAATTCCTTTTCATTCATTATTTTTGTTACACCTTTACTAGAACTGCCATCATAAGGTTTAATCAATAGTGGAAATTGATATTCCTTTCTTCCAATCTCTTCATCACTATACACTCTAGGCGTTGGTATATTATTAGATACAAAAAAGTTATATGTGTATTTTTTGTTATTAGCAATTTTATTTAATTCCATACTAGAAACTAGTACTTTTACACCAATACCTTCAAAAACCTCCGAATTATTAGCCATAAGGATTAATTCTGTATCAATTAACGGAATTATTAGATTTATCATTTCAGATCTACATATTTTTAACAATTCATTTATATACCCTTCTTCATTTACACGCGGAACAATAAAATGCTTATCGCTAAAGTAAATGGTAGGAGCAGTTTCTTTTAAGTCTGCAGTAAAGATTTTCCCTTTGATTCCTACTTGTTCAAATACCTCCTTAAATTTTTTAATTAAAGTGACCCTCCTACCAGAGCTAGTAAACAAAATATTCATTTTATTCCCCCCCATGCTCGATTCCCCCCTTAAAAACTGGCATAGTCACATGCTTATTATTTGTTATCCCTTCCGATTTTAAAACCTTACTAAAAGTTAGATATAAAATTTTCAAATCTAAAAGAAAACTTTGATTCTCAACATACCATACATCTAATTTAAATTTCTCATCCCATGAGATACTATTTCTTCCATTAATTTGAGCCCATCCAGTGATTCCGGGTTTAACATTATGCCTTTTAGCTTGCTCTTGCGAATATAAAGGCATATATTCCATTAATAATGGTCGAGGGCCCACCAAACTTAATTGACCTTTTAGCACATTTATTAATTGTGGTAATTCGTCCAAACTATATTTCCTCAGGAATTTTCCAACTTTAGTTAATCTAGCGTAATCTGGTAAGAGCTCCCCGCTATTATCTCGCTCATTGGTCATCGTACGAAATTTATAAAGATAAAAGGGTTTTCCATGTAACCCTGGACGTTGTTGTCTAAATAAAATAGGTGATCCTATCTGGGTTTTAACTATAATTGCTACTAAAAGAATAATGAAAAAAAAGCAAATTAATAATAATAAAGAAATAAAGATATCCAACAGTCTCTTCATTACCAATCATTCCCCCATCTTAAATTATTACAAATGCTTTTCCAAAGTGAAATAATATATAAAGTATTCATTACGGGTTGAAATCAAGTATTTTCAAGTTGTAAGTAAAGAATTGTATTCAATTTTTCTTTACTTATCACCTGCAAACATTTTCTTTAGTACACAACTTTAAAACTTAATAAGTAGAAGAAAGCAATACACATAGGTGCAAAATATATTTTCCAAATGCTTATCCAAGAGACTATTACACACTGTAAAAATCTCAAAAAATATATTCACAAAAACAATTTTATAAACAACGCTTAATAGTATAAAAAAACATTTATTATTAAAACATTCTCCTACTCACTATTTTTTAGTATGCAGTTAACGTAATAACAAAAAGCTATTATGTTTATAAAAAACATAATAGCTTTTCTCTTTTCTATAGTAGTAACTAAAAGTCAATAAGCATATTATCTATTAGGAATTAGACTATTTCGAATGATTACATTGGACAAAACCCTTCCATGTACCATTATATAATACTTTATAGACATATTTATTAAGAGCCACTCTACTTCATTTCTCATAATTTTTTGAAACTATTCAAATTTAATTATCACCATGCATTAATTTGAATCGATTACACCATTAACAATATTTCCTTGTAAAAATTCCCTCCCCGTAATTGTAATTTTCGCATTATTTAACACGTTATTTTGAATTACTACTTGAGGTGTACTACTCGTTGTTCTATTATCTATCCCAACTTGCATCGAATTTGTAGAATTTATAATATTATTTTGAATTATCACTTGCTTACCAGTAAACGCTGCATCCAAAACAATAATAGCTCTCTGAAGAGTATCATTTGTAATTTTTATAGTATTTCCCCTTAACACTATTTCATCAGATACATTTTGAATATTCAAGACCGTACCATTTGGTTTTTCTATATGACAATCCATCATCTTGAATGCTTTGAGGTTATTCACTGTAAATAACGTGTTATTTCTATCTATACTAAAGAACTTGCAACCTTTTAATTCTAAAGTACTTCCTGTACTTGCTATCCCCAAAAAGGTTACATCCTTAAAAAAGCAATTTGTATACGTCCCTGCAACTAGGGTTGGGGGTTTAACATTATTAAATATAATATTTTCAAATATCCATCCTGATTTAACTGTTCCTACTGGTACATAATTTAAATACAAAACGTCTTGTCCTTCAAATATACAATTTGAGATAGTTTGCGGTTCATTTTTCAGCTCTAATGTCCACTGATACAATGATGACAAGGAATTAAGTTTATCTGTATCGTTTATAAAACGACAGGAATCAACTTTAACCGCATATGGAAAGGGAGTATCAATAATCATTTTACTATTAGAAAAAACATTATCCGATATATTAATAGATCGATTTACATATACACCTTGAACATTTACTTGCGCTCCGTATACATAATTATTGGAAAAAATAACATCTCCTAACAAAGAGACCTTGGTTAATCGGATATTATTCCCTGTTACGATTACCCTATCTGCACCACCATTAATAGACAACCCAACATAAGCATTTGTAATGGTATTCATAATAGAATTATTCGATATATAGATAAATTTCCCATTTACAACAATAATATTATAATTTTTATTATCATGAAAATTATTTCTTTCAATATATATATATTGATTTAAATCATATCCATCTTCAATATCTAGTCCACTTTGTGGATTGGTACCTGCGATGTGATGAATATCATTATCTCGAATATATACATTCTTTGCCCCACATACACTAATCCCTTGTCTACGGCAATCATGTAAATTACATTTTTCTATATAAGTATATTGCGAAAAAGAAGGTACCCGAACATTTATTAAACAATTTGCAGGAGCAGGAACATTCCCTTGATGCAAAACAAATTTAGCATAACTTGCTCCATTAGGGACTTCTACTTCATCAAAGAATTGTACATTGGTTTTTGAAGATAAAAATATATTGTTTGAAGTGTAAAAAATGACATCATAATAATCGCATTTTATTTCAGAACCCAATGCTCCAAATCCATTTCCATATAATCCAAAGTAACCATACTTTACAATAGCCACTTGGGTCATATCAATTTGCAAATTGGAACGTATCTTTGTTGTACTACTTACCAATGAACCATCTGTTGTATTAATTGCTCCCTGTTCAAATGAACTTGCTAATGCTGTAGGAAAAGGTGAAATCTGCCCAAAAGTACTGTTCAGTGTAATGGCATCTCCTGTACAATCTAAAATATCTAGATTATCTAAAGATACAAACCGTGTATTGTTCCCCCCATCAGCAGGCGGAGTAAAACTCCCCAATTCAATGCCGTACCCTGCCTCATGTGTTCCCCCACTAGAGTAATCATGTGTATATCTATCTCCTTGGATAATACCATTTGTTATCCTAGAATATACTTGATTTCTACGAAAACTTATAATTGCATATCCAGTCAAATTATTTGTTTCCATTTTTAATGTCGAACCGTTTAGATTCAAAGTTAAATGACTTGGTGGTTCGATGGGTGTTTGTTTATCAATCAAATATATTCCTCTAGGTAACACAACTTCCGTATAACCTTGTTGAGCCGCCCATACTAGAGCATTATTAATACCTTGGGAAGTATTGATAGCATCAGTCCCATCATTCTTAACATCCCATCTATCTAATTCTAATACATATATACTTGTAGGATTTGTAGCTTCAAATGATTTTGGAATCCATTTTAATTGCGTACTATCATAAGTTAAAATGTCATTATGAAAAGGAGGCTTGGACACCAAATCTAAATCATTCAAATTCCCAAGATTATCCCTTCTTCTCCACATCAATTCACACCTCTTTTTTGCTTTTCTACATCTTATGTTTCATAAGGTAAATTGATTGGATATAAGAGAAGTAATATCACTTTTTATTGTTTTTAGAGATCCATTATTTAGAAAGCCTTTCTCCTTCCTAAAAAGGTCTATTCTTACTAGCTGTTTTTATTTCAATACTCTTTTATTTATACTATTTAAACTTACAATATTATTAAAAAGACACTATACTCTTTATATATCCCCCCCTATTATTACCTACTATTATTTTCAGAACAACCTAAAATCTCTTCCGTAAATAAAGCATTTTTTACTGTGATATGGAAAAAATAAAAATGCTGATTTATGGATAATTATTATTCGAAAATTTCCGAGTTAATATTTTCGACTTTATTTTTTTTATTAATATCCGGGTTAAATTAAGGAAATATCGATACTCTTCCACCTCTTTAAATACCATCCAAAAGATCAGATTTGGAATAATCAGGCACAAAACACTACGTATTGCCATGTCCATAAATATATTTATGTGAAAAATATAACCAATAAAATCCGTTGCTATAATAGAAAATAATACAAGCACTACAAACAAAATATATCTAATAAAATATACTTTTACAGATTTTTTGAAAATCATTTTAAATATAATATAAGGGTCATACCAAAAGTAAGTACATAATCTACTAATAACAGTCCCTAAAAGCACTCCTGCTATTCCTATTTGTTTCGCAAGAATTATAGAAACTACAATATTTATAATTGCCGCTATAATAGGTCTGTACTTCCCTTTTTTAAATAAACCTGTGGTTTCTCTAAACATTGTAGTTGTATTTTGCATTCCTGAAGTGAAAAAATTAAGTAATATGAAAAATAATACATACTTATTAAACACATATTCCTCACCTAACCAGATTGTTATAAAAGGATTTATCAAATTCCAAAGGCAAACTGTACAAAATCCATATATCCAAAAATTAAAAAAGTTAATTACACGAAAAATAAAATATTTTTTTTCTGCATTTTCTTTCACATTCAAATTTCCAACACTAGCAGTGATAGAATAAAACAAATATCCTAATAAGGTATTTAATGTATTTAAGATCAACAAATAATTTGAATAAACCCCAACCCAAATAACCCCAATAAATTTCGATATAACTATATTATCTGTTGCATTAATTACTACACCACTAATTTTATATAGCAACAAGGAATACAAATTCTCAAAAAACTCACGTCTGTCTGTCTTAGATAATTTCGCATTATTTTTTTCTTTTAAAAATGGATATAATTTATTTGCCTTATTTGCAATATATACATTCTCAATTACTTTTAATGTTAATTGAGCTACCAGTACTACAATGTAATCACTAATAATTATTAATAAAACAATTTGTAATGCATTAGATATAATCATGAACAAAGTGTGTATTTTAGAAATAATATAGTTACTTTGATCAGCAATAATAATAGATTGCTTATATACAAAATAATATGATGACACTGAACTTATTAAAAATAAAAGATAGATAATGTTAATGTCTTTAATCGTAGTATCTGCATTCACTAAATGATCAAGAAATGGCAATAGAGATAACCCTATTAATAAAACTACTACTCCTATTAATCTGTATGCTTTTTGATATAAATTCATTAATGCCTGTATTTTATAAATATCCTTCTCAGCTAATGGCCTATATAAACTATATATTATAGCTGTATCAAATCCTAAATTAGCTAGGGAAAACATCAATAGTATACTTGTAAAAAGCCCATCCACACCTAAATATTCTATACCGAGTGTAAAAATAAAAACAGTTCGAACAACAAATCCCATACCAATACTAATTATTTGTCCAGACAAACCGAATAAAATATTTTTTAAGGAGTTTTGTATTCTCATCGTAATACCTTCTATATTTTAATTGTTTTGCGTACCCACTCTACTAAATTTGGCACTAATCTTCCTCTTTAAAATCGGGAAAAACTTTGTTATCCTGTATTTTAATAACGCTTTTCTTCGTTGCGCCTTGAAATCATAATCTAGAAACCAATTTAGTAAATTTTTATCTGTAATACAATCACAATTTTGTTTCATTCGCACTTGGATTAAATTCCAATACATTTCAATGAATGTATTAGTAAAAAACTTCACCTCATTATTTAAAGAAGTTTTAACGTACTGATAAAGATTACTTGGAATATTAAAACCATATTCACGAGGGTCTCTCCCTTCAGCAATAATTCCCATAATTGTTCTTAAACATTTTTCACATTTACAACAATTTTCTTCATTTTTAAAACATACCCTGATATTAACAGGTTCTTTACTAGCTGAATAATGGTCCACAACAACTTTAATCTTTTCTTGCCTAGTAAGTTCGTATCCATCATGAAAGACTGTTCCAGATGCAAATTTTATTTCATTATCCACAGTTGGATCAGATGCACAAGTAACTTGATATAATGGGGAATTAGAACTTGCAATATATATACATTTTATCTTAAGTTTAAAAGCTATTGGAATAGCTGCAGATATTATTGCTAGACCATGATGCAATCCATGCCACCATGTATCGTTTAACTTTTCTCTAAAATCATGGTCAATGTTCCCTGCAATTATAAATGTCCCATAGTTAGATTGTATAAAAATATTTTCTAGTCCATTATCCTTTACAAAATTTACGGCATTTTCTTTATCTGCCTCCCATACTTTACTACCCTCTATTTCATTTTCATGCCATCCATATTCAGTAACTAGCAAGGGGTGTTTATCTTTTATTCTTATAAATGTAGTAAGTGCATCCAATCCACCACTAAATAAAGATGCCGCTTCAAGTTCCGGAATATAAACATTATCAATAATTTCTCCTACAACCATGGATCCTTTAAATTTCACACCAGGAAACATGTTTTGATATGCATTTTTTATATTATTTAAACAAATATAAAAAGATTTATCTAATTCATTTATTACTATTGTTGAATTAGTAATCCATACAAGAGGAACTACATTCGCAACAAACGGAATAGCCAAAATACTTAAAGGGGTATCAGATACATCATAGTTATATTCAAGAAACATATGATTACTTGTCTTAAAATACTTTTGTAAATCCCCCTTAATACTAAAATAATAATCCACTCTATTATTTCTTACGACAATTTTATCGAGAATTATACTATTCATTTGAGCCTCCTAATAAATCGCCATTTTTATCACAATACATTTGTTAATTAGAGAACTGTTTTAACCATTGATTTACTACATCAAAATTCACTTGAACATCCGTGATAAACTCTGCATTTATCATTTTTTCGAGATTATTTAAATCTTCTCTATCAATCAGATTTAAATTATACGTTTCCCCCATCCCCTTAGCTCTTTCATCTATAGAGATAATTATTGCACGTTTTTTATGACGCATAGCAAATATACCGCCATGTAAACGCGTTCCAATATAATCAACGGCTGTATTTAGGATTTTTTCATATGCCTCTATAGTAGGAGATATAATTTTTATACCTTGTATACCCTCTAAAGATTTTAAATATTCAAAATCATCAGCATCTTGTATCCAAAAGTAGACATTTTCATAACTTTTGTTAAGTATATCTATCAGTAATTGATCTTTTTCACGATCTTTAGAATGATGAGTTAATGTAAAAACAACCGATTCCGATTTTCCACTCGGAATTCCCCTACAAAAATCAGGCGTAAAAGACCACAAAGTTGCACAACCAGTATTTAGAGCTTTAAACCCCATTTCTTCTAAAAATTTTTTTGTTCTTTCATCTCTAACGCTATGTATATATTCATGTGATAAAACTTTTCTATATAACATTTTTGTATAGGGATTTATTTTATTCCCTTTGCCTGCACCCACTCCAACCAGAATACTCCCCTTTAAAGGACCATAATTAAATATATTTATATTCCACTGCGGAAAATGAGTAAACATATCCATCGCTAGCAAATTCGAACCACCTACAAACTTATATTTCGCATCACTATAAATCTTTACCCTATTTGATTTTCTCGCTACTTGGTACCAATGAAAAGGTGAAACATGAGTAGGTAATGTTAAAACATATGCATTTTTAGTTATATCAGAAAGATGATGCTTTACACACTTCATTATTATATCGTCACCCTTGTTAAGAGAACCTACTGATGTATCTAATACTAAAACATTATCCATAAAAATAATTCCCCCAAGTATCTTTTATAAATAGTAAAAGATTTTTTAGTTTTATAGCTTAATCTATTCTAATTCAATTAACCTATATATCTTTTCCACTTCTATTTCATTACCATATTTTTTTTGGCTTACATTATTAACAATTTCATTTCTGAATTCAACATCATCAATCATTTTTTTTATTCCTTCGACAATTCCCTTTATACCCATTGGACAAATATATCCATCTACTCCGTTCTCCAACTGACTTTTGGCAGTTGAAAAATTAGTTATTAATACTGGTTTCTTAAGAATTTGCGCTTCCCGAACTGTTACTGCCTTCCCTTCGTACCTAGAAGGTTGTACATAAATATCACATGCTTTTATGTACGGGTACGGATTAATCTTCTTACCTAGTAAAACAAATTTATCTTGAAGTCCTAGCTTATCTATCAACAATTTAAGTTCCGCTTCTTGCGGCCCATATCCAACTATGTACCACTCGATATCATACCCTTGATCTAATAACTGTCTAAGCGCATATATAGCGTCATCAATTCCTTTAGCATGCGAAAGTCTAGCAACAGTAATTAACTTGATTCGCTTGCTATTTATTGATATTTCCTGAGTAATATCTCCTTCATTGGATTGTTCACAAACAAATTCAGAATCTATTATGTTTTCTATCACTTGTACCTCTTTATTAATATAAGGTAGACTATTCAGGAATGTCTCTCTACAACTTTCAGAAACCGCCACGATATCATCTATTTCCCCCCACATTTTACATTCCATTTCTTTGTTAAGTTGTATGTTCGAATAATCAGTATGAATCCACCCAATTTTTCTTTTCGCTCGAACTTTATCTCCTATAAAATAATGCGGCCATAAAAAACTTATCGCAACATCGTACTCTTCTCTCAATTTTGGAAGAAATGGAAGAGATATTCTCCATCCATATTGAATGACAAAGTATCCAGGTTCTTTACTATTTACAAACCTTCCATGCATAACACCCATGACTTTTCCTATCACCCTAGTAATTCCAATTGAGAAATGCCCTTCTTGTAATATCTGTTTAATTGATTTTCTAAAAGTAGTATATTGTTGCAATTCTTCTAATAAATTCGGCTCTTTGGGTAGTAAAGAGAAAAATCCTCCTTCATGTTTAAATAACATTAAATCTATATCATACTTACTGTAATCAATTGTATTTAATAAACCAATCAAACTTCTTTCTACTCCACCAATTTCCATATCAAAAGATGTAATTAATATTCTTTTCTTTTTCATAATAGGATACCTCACAAAATCTATTATTGATTTCTCTTCTTCATTTTATATTAGTATTTTGCTGTTACGCTTACCAATTTTCCTTATACATCAGACATATAAAATGAAAACAAATTAGATTACCCTACTTCTTCCTTGCACACAATTCCATATAACGATAGCCACTCGTAAATGTTATCGTTAATATCAAAGCCTAATTTCGATATATTGTTAATTATGAATTCCCTGTCTGGTCTTTCTTTTAACAAGGCTTTATAAATTTCTTTACACCATATTTCAATTTCTTCATCTAAGTCAACAAATGACATTATCCCTAACCCCATATCAGTATTATTAGGTAGTGTATCTGCTACAACACATGGTACACCTGCAGATTGCGCTTCTAAAGTTACAATACCAAACCCCTCAAACAAAGAAGGAAAAATAAAAACATCAAAGCTCTTCATGAGTCGTGGAATATCCTTCCTAACGCCCAAAAATCTAATGTTTTCAAAAATCCCTAATTGCTTTGCTTTTAATTCAATAGAAATCCTTAATGGACCATCTCCTACTAGAATAGCAACAAAATTTGAATCTCTTTTTAAAATTTGCTTTAAAACTTTTAGGATAAAAACATGATTCTTTGACTCCGAAAAACTTCCTATATGTCCTATTAATTTTGCTGTATTCGGTATATTAAGTTCCCTTCTTACGCTGACACTACTTTCAGCATCTATATCAGTAAATTGATTAATATCTATACCGTTTTTAATCAGTTCTATCCTCTGACTTTGAAGCATCCTTTCACCAAATAAAAAACGTGCTGCTTCAACGCTACACGCACAATAATTAGTTCCAGCATATTTAATAATAGATTGCAAAACCTTTAGGATAACTCTTGCTTTTATTCCAGAGTCTTGTGGCCAATTATTACTATGGGAATGACAAATCCTCTTTTTTACACCAGCTATTTTTGCCGCTACAGCAACGAAACCACCTTGATAATCCGTATGTGCATGTACAACTTCATATTGATTATCCGACATAATTTTCACAAGTTCTTTAACATAGGCAAAAGGTCCTATTTGTCCTAAACTAGGTACCTTATATATTCTCCCACCTAAGGCCATTATTTCATCTTCGTAATCATTTTTCTCATTTCGATGGGATACAAAATCAAACTGAAGCTGCTTTCTATCTATTTTCCTATATATATTCATTAATAATGTTTCAGCTCCCCCACGATTCAGAGCGCTGACAATGTGTAAAACCTTCTTTTTATTTATAGGTTCAGGCTTAGAATCTATCCCCATTCAACAATCCTCTCCTAGCATTTTGCACTTTATTATCAAAGTAAATTACTCTTATAAATAATTCCCAAAGTAATTACATGTTCATATACAAAATAAATAAAATAGCACACTAGAACTGCATAATAAATCAACTTTTGATCTTTATCTGTAAATGACTTCACAACCCAAGAAATTAATATTAACTGATACAATCCAAAATATATGGAGAATCTAGCAAATATCCAATTCTGTGTTGAAATAATCATAAAAACAAGACCTAATATAGACATATTTACAATATAATCACTTTCAGGGAATAACGCCCTCATTTTATCTTTCCCAAGGTAAGCCAGTATAATTGGCACTATATTCACAGCAACCCTAAGTATATTGGCACCACCTTCATGAAATTCCTTATATTGACCATATTGAGTATTTCCAATAGCCGAAAATAAAATTTCCGAAAACTGATTAAAACCTATTACTACACATACCGCTAAAAAAAGGAGCAAATATGTCGTTCCTGACCAGGCTTTTTTTCTTACAAAAAAGTATATTGGCATTAAAACTAATGCACTTGCATGAAATGTTGATGCACATAATACAATAACTGTATATTTTTTCCATTTTCCTTCAGAAATATATTTTGTAGCAGCAAAAATAATTGCAGCGGCTAAATATTGCCTAATCCCATTCATTGATGTTAAATACATACCCGACGTAATATAAACATATAAACTCAATTCAATTAGTCTTGAATATTTATATAGTGTTGCTACAATGAGTACATTTGTTATCAATGCTGTAGTAAAAACCATTACTTGAGGATTATCCGTATATTTTTTCAAAACCATTTGAAAAATATTAAAGCCCATGTCTTTATTAGTTTGAACATATTCCCAATTAAACTCCGTTATTTTATATGCATGCATATAAAAATAAGTATCCCCAATATTATTTCGAAGCCCTGCCACCAACACAAGAGATAAAGCCGCCATTATAATCAACAGCCTATTGGGCTTTATCAATGTAAGACTATTAGTCACTGGTATAGCAAAATACCTTGCAAAAAATGCGAGCATGAATACTATAGCAAGATTCATCCAAAGTATGGTCATTATTCTGTCCTCTCATTTAATTACTACATAAGTCTCTACATGTTTACTTTCATTTTTGTTTTCATTGTAATGTAACTATAAAGGATAGCCCCAAATGGTAGTGCGCAAAGTGTCAGTCCTTTACATGGCGATTCTTGTATAAACCTTCTATTTCTCGATATGAAACTACTAGATACATAATGTATAGCTTGCCTATACTTAAATAGTCGATTAGTAAATGGTAATTTCATAAGTTCCTTGCGATAAAAAGCAAAACCTTTTGGGTTTCTACGATATTGGTTTAGCATATTCATTGATGATCCATCAGCCATGTATTCCACATAACAAAGTGCTTCGTTCATTAGTAACATCTCATACTGTTGATCTAACATGTAATATTTGTATGATAACCCTACATATTTTTCATTTTTAAAAATTGGGTATGGATATTTCTTAGTCAATTCTGTGCGATAGACCAATTTTTTATCACCTGTGACACCATGTTTGTTGTAAAGATCAAAAAGCGTGGAGTGTTTAAGGTTCTCTGGTAACTTTGAACCAATTATTTGTCCATTTGTATACAAATCCAATCCAATTATCCCGCTAACTTCTTCATTTCCATAGCTACTCCAAAAAGAAAGGATTTTTTCTACCGCTTCATCGGGCATATAATCATCAGAATCAATACAAACATTTAACTCCGTATCAATCATTTCATATGCTGTATTATGAGCACCATGCATCCCTTGATTTTGTTGCCAATGATACTTAATTTTGATATATTTTTCAGCAATCCAGCTATCGACCAATTCTTTTGTGTTATCACTAGATCCATCATCTATTATTAACCATACAAAATCCTTACATGTTTGACGTTTTAAACTCTCATAACAACTTGCAAGACAATACGCTCTATTATAAGTAGGGGTGAAAATCGTTAAATTCTTCAAATTACTCACCTCGAAAGTACAGAATAATAATCTTGAGTCAATTTAGCCGTATGTTTTATATCATATCCTTTTGCGAATACTACTTGAGCTAGTGTTTTCCTCGAAAAATTACTAGTTTCTATATTTTTCATTTTTTCTATCCAAGCAAATTTATCTGTTAGAGGAACATGTTCAACTAAATTCATTCCCAAGTCCACTTCTTTCGTAATAGCATCCGATATAATACAAGGCAAACCAACTCCTTGCGCCTCTATGAGAGTGAGTGGCAATCCCTCATGTATGGATGGAAAAACAAATACATCAAATGCTTGAAGTATCCTTTCTATATCGTCTCGTATCCCAAGAAACCGTATATGCTTCTCCATATTCAATTCCCTTACTTTATTTTCAATTCCCACTCGAAGCGGCCCTTCGCCAGCTAATAAAAGAATTGAATCCGGCTTAAACCGAGTTAACTGCGTGAATAATTCTATAAGATAAGCATGATTTTTTTGATGAGCAAATCTTCCAACATGACCTATAACAAGAGCGTCTTTCTCAATTTGTAATTCTTCTCTTACTTGTTTTCGCATGTCTGGACAGAACAAAAATTTATCACAATCAATTCCATTTTTTAAAATTCTTGCTACATCGGCTTTATCTGTAAATAGCCATCTGGCAGCAGCATTTGAACATGCTAACAAATGTGTTGCACACATGGCTATTGATTTTCCCGCATACCATTTATAGATTTTTGCAGCAGTACTACCCTCACTACTAGTATTATGACTGTGCGCAATCCTAACTGGCACCCTTGCTTTTTTAGCTGAACGAAGTACAAATCCACTCATTTTATCCATATGTGAATGAACGATTTTATATTGCGTATGGGTACTAAAGAAGTTATCTAGCGTCTTTATATAGCCCCTATGACCAACATCTGTAACATATGGAATTCTATGAATTTTCCCGCCTAACCTTACTATTTCTTCATCAAACACTCCTTCCTTACAAGTTAAAAAATCAAATTGTACTTTTGAGCGGTCTATATTACGATACAAATTCATAATTAAAGTTTCGGCTCCGCCTCTATTCATATTTACGACTACATGTAGTACTCTCAATGGAGTGCCCAATTTAAATCCTCCATTTCATCCATATACGTTGTATAAATTTCTTTTTTCTCTTTTAATACTTCATTAACTGAATATTTACTTGTAATAATAGTACGCCCACACCGTCCAAACTGAGCTTGTAATTTAATACTTTTAGAAATAGAATTTATTCTTTCAGACATCGTCTTTATATCATCACGATCTATAATCCAACCATTTTTATTATGAATAATTAACTCCCTATGTCCCCGATTGTCCGTGGCGATAACTGGAAGTCCACAAGCCATAGCTTCCATAACATTAACTGGTAAACCTTCCCGGTAACTCGATGCAACAGCTAGGTCACACATCTGCAGCAAAGGAGCTATATCATTTCTATAACCAAGAAAATGCACCATACTACTCACGCCTAGTTGAGCCGCTATATTTTTGCATTCCTTCATTAACGGCCCTTCACCAGCAAGTAGTAGCTTCGCATGCGGAATTTCATTTTTCAACTGTGCCAATGATTGAATTAAGAAGCTTTGGTTTTTGTTCTTATTAAATTCAGCTGCATAAAACATTAAAAAATCTTCAGAATTGTAACCATTTTTATGTCTTAATTGCTCCTTTTCACTTTCATTAACAGGAATATATCGTTCTATATCTACTCCTACACCATGAACGAGTTTAATACTTCCCGCCTGAAATCGATGCTTTACTGCTAAACTGTAATCTTCTTGATTAATTGTGATAAGACAATCCGTAGTAGTAGCTAAAATTCTTTCGGTTGGATAGTATAAAAGCCAATTTATGAATGATGATCCTTTACAAAAATGAAATCCATGCGCTGTATATATAACCTTTGTGCCTTCTCTCCGCACTTTTCTAGCAGCTAGACGAGCAATTGCTCCTCCCATAGGCGTATGACAATGAATGATATTATATTTATTTTGATGAATAATTGATGTAAGTTTTTTATATGCATGAAAGTTTTGTACGCTAATCGGTGATCTTTGAAGAGGAATATTATATTTTTGAGTTACGTACGGAAGATGTATATTCCCATTCGCTGCAACATGCACTTCCCATCCTTGGTCTGCAAACCATTTCAAATACGGTAAATGAAAAGCTTTAAAATGATAATCCACAGTTGCACAAAACAGAACTTTTTTAGACACCATCCCACGCACCCGTCTTATAAGAATTTTTTGCTATTAACCTGATACTGGTATTAATAGTTTTAAAGTTTTACGCTGATTCACTAAATTTAACAATTGCTTTCTTAATTCCATCTCATCTAACTCTGTATATTCCAAAATTAACTTTTCTATTTCTTCTATACGAACATTCATTTCTTGCCCTACATAAATTCTCGGGTGAACTTGCTTCTCATTCATTTCATCTTCTTTTAGTAATTCTTCAAAAAGCTTCTCTCCTGGGCGTATACCGGTAAATTCTATTCCTATTTCATCCAAAGAGTTTCCTGATAATCGAATGAGATTTTTAGCAAGATCAACTATTTTTACTGGCTCTCCCATATCCAGCACAAAAATTTCTCCTCCTTTAGCTAACGCCCCAGCTTGCACTACGAGTCTTGATGCCTCCGGAATTGTCATAAAATAACGAACCATATCAGGATGAGTAACTGTAATTGGTCCACCATTTTGAATTTGTTTCTTAAATAAAGGTATGACGCTCCCGCGGCTACCTAATACATTTCCAAAACGTACTGTAACAAACTTTGTATGACTTATTTTATCTTTGTGCTGAATGACCATCTCAGCTAATTTCTTTGTTGCACCCATAACACTCGTCGGGTTCACCGCTTTATCGGAAGAAATCATAACAAACGTTCCTACTCCATGCGTTCTTGCTGCCTCTGCTATATTCATAGTTCCAATCAAATTATTTTTAACAGCCTCTTCAGGATTGTTCTCCATTAATGGTACATGTTTATGTGCGGCTGCATGATATACAACATTTGGAAGATGTTTATTCATTATTAAATGCATCTTCTTTTCATCTTGTATATCCGCGATTTCTGGAATGAACACGCCTCTCATATCGTTATATTTTTCATTTAATTCCATTTCTATGGAATAAATACTGTTTTCTCCATGCCCTAATAAAATCAATTTTTTCGGCTTAAATTTCGCAACTTGTCTACAAATTTCCGAACCAATCGATCCACCTGCACCAGTAACTAAAATGACTTTTTCAGTTATATAATCTGAAATAATTTCCACATCTAACTCTACAGGATCTCGCCCTAATAAATCTTCTACTTGAACATCTCTAAATTCATTTACTGAAACCTTACCTGTTACTAAGTCTTCTAACATGGGAAGGATTTGAGTTTTTACTTTTGTTTTTAAACAATCTTTTAAAATAACATTTCTCTCTTTCTTGTTTAACGAAGGAATTGCTAAAATAATTATCTCAATATTCAGTTTTTTAATAACATAATCAATTTGATCCATGCCACCTATTACTGGAATCCCCCAAATATCAAGATTATGTTTTTTGACATTATCATCAATAAACGCGACTGGCATTAATTCAGCAGTATTATTCTTCAACAACTGTCTTGCAACCATCGTCCCAGCTGATCCAGCACCAACAATTAACGTTCTTTTTTTATCACCCTTCTTTACATAATAAATATCTCTGTACATTCTCCAAATAAAGCGGGAACCACCAATTAATAAAATATGAATCATCCAAGTTACAACTAACAATCGAAAATACATTTTTTGCATAATGATTTGCTGCACAACCGCTGTAGTAAGTATTGAAAATGTAACGACCTTGCATATAATTAGCAACTCTCCTATACTTGCATATTCCAAAGCTTTTTTATACAATTTATAAACAAAAGCAAATAAATGATGACTAACTAATAGAGTGATAGAGCTAATAACTGATGATAAAGTGATAACACTAAAGCTAGCATTTACAAAAAAATAACTAAAAAAAACTGCACTTAATACAATCAGTGAATCCATTAAAAGCAATAACGATATCCTCCGGCGATACGTCATATAACTTCCTCCTTTAATCAATTCCTTACTGAACTCTTTCAAAGTTAAAGTTTCTAACTATATTCTCTTTATTAAAAGTACATAGCTAGAAACTTTAATAAAATATGGGCATCTAACCCTCCCTCACATTACACTTTTGATGACTCGCATCTAAGGTTGCTTTCACAACCCACAGCATAATCGAGTGCCTCCATTGATAGCGGTCAGGAGACATCACCACATCACAGTTCTATTGTTCTTTCTTTATAACGAACATTTTTATGTACGAAGGTTAAATCTATTATTCTAATCCCCTTTATACTTTCCCATTCAAAATTACCCCCAATATTCTACTTTTCGTGAAACTTAGTGCTCTTTTCGTTTCAAGCGCATCTTCGCTCACAGTACGATTATATCGGATCACCAATAGTACTCCTTCACATTTATCAACTAATACACTCGTATCTGTTACTTCTAATACAGGGGAAGAATCAAATAATATGATGTCATACTGTTCCATTGCCTTTTGAATTAACATATCCATCTCATCTGAACTAAGTACTTCAGATGGATTGAATGGTACTGGACCACTAGTTAATACATCAAGACGTTCCATCTCTGTTTTTTTTACAGCGCCTTCTAAATTTGTTTTTCCGTTCAATATATCAGTTAATCCAACTGTATTTTCTACTCCAAACATTTCCTGAATTGTGGGTGTTCGTAAATTTGCATCTATTATCAATACTTTTTCACCTTTTTGTGCTATTGAGACTGCTAAATTAACTGTAATCGTTGATTTTCCTTCACCATACCTTGGAGAAGTAATAACTATAGTTCTGCTTTTATGAATAGACGAAGATAATTGAAGGTTTGTTCGAAGCGAACGATACTGCTCCGAAATTTTCGATCTTGGAGCTGTATAAGCAATTATACTTTCTCCTTTAACTTTATTTGTTTTTCGTCTATTTTTGTAGGCCACTCCGTTCCATCCCCCAGTACCACTGTATTTTTTTCACTGAATTTGTCTTCTGTATTTTTCCTATTCATTTTAGCAATCCCACCCAAAACAGGGACATCTAACAATTGCTCAATTCGTCGTTCCGATTTGATTCTATCATCAAATGAATCCAATAAAAAAATAAAACCAATACTGAGCACCATACCTACAGAGAACGCAATTAGTATCGTCTTAAAGTGATTTATATTTATAGGCATCGAATGTTTTTGAACTGGGTCTTCAGGTAATATACTTACATTATTAAAATTTAGTATATTTGCTACTTCTTTCTTATAAACAGCCGCTGTCGTATTTGCAATTTTATGTGCAAGTACAGGATCAATATCCACTACATTTATTCTCATAATCTGAGAGCCTTGTACACTTTCTATACTTATTTGTCCACTTAATGCACCTGCAGATCTGTTAATATTTAATTCAGCCGCTACTTTTTCTAATATTACAGGCTCATTTACCATCGCTTTCAATGTATTCATCGTTTCAGCATTAGCTTGAACAATAACCCTTGCTGAGGAGGCATACAAAGGTGTTTTCATATACATACTATACATCGCTCCTCCTACCATTGTGAGAGTCGTAAACAACAGTAGTATCCACACCCTTTTCCATATAACGGTAAATAGATTTTTCAAATTTATTTCCTTATTCATTACTTCTCCCCCTCATTTAATACCAATGAGATTCCAGTTGAAATTCCCATAAAAACAGAAATAAAAGTAATATGTTTTATTTTTCAAATATACAAACATTTCTAATTAATGCCATTTTAGTTCTTTATACAGAACGAGTCAACATAAATTATTCTTGTTAAATGACTTCTTAATTACACCTCATAAATTACGACAATATTCACTGTAATTCATTGTAGATAAATGACGAAAAAGCCCTGATACCGTAGTATCAGGGCTTTTTTTCTTAGTATAGAGATGTATTTCAATTACGTTCTCATTGGTGAACTTGCTTGCGGAATAAATAGTTTAACATGATGCTTTATTTCATATCACCATGTCCCAAAATTTTTTGTTTAACATCTGATAAATCCTTCGCCAACGAACTAAACGCTTTTGCTTGTTCTTCAATGACTTGTTGGTTTTTTTCAATAACTTTTTGATATTGTTCTTCGCGCTGTTCATTCTTTTTTTGTGTAGTAATAAGCATCCACACAAATAACGCTGCGAATGCTCCTTGTTGAATCATTGAATTTAAGATCTGCTCTTCTATTATTCTCACTCCTTTTCTAATCTAAATAATTACTCATTCGAGTGACTCTAATCTTTTATCATCTTTTAACACCAATATGCCCTTATAGCTATCTCTGTCTTATAATTCTTGCTAAAGCTATCTTTTATGTCATAACTTTATAAAATACAAAAACAGTTACTACTGGAATTTTTATCGAATATCTACAATGTCAAAGTGTTCCTCAGGTGTCCAACGATTCCCACCAATATCAATCCAGCCTTCTTTACGGAAGAATACTGTAAGGGGTTCTTTTGAAGTAATACGTCCTTTGTATGAGCCGTTAATTCCATCATAAAAGTTTACTCCATATCCTTCTGGGTATTTTGATATTGCTTTGAAAGGTCTCCAATAATAATGCTCCGCTTTTACCCAACGGCTTCTACCTAAATCTAACCACACATCATTATCTTCTCCCCAGTACGCATTCCAGTACAATACTTCTGCTGCTGTTGTAAAGTTCCCCTGATAGTTGCCATGTGGTCTATCATGATAGTTAATACCATAACCTTCCCAGTATATTGACTTTGCGAACCCAATCCCTTCTGGTTGCGGTGTACCAACAACGCCACCTTTACCTGTAAACCATTCAAGAGATTTTTCTCCGTTTAAGTAATTTAAATCTACATTACCAGATACGCCCGCAAGACTACCACTTTCCGTATACTGCCATAAATCACAGTTATAGGCTGGTTTATTTCCATAACGTGGAATCCAAAGGAAATCCGCATTCACAGTATTTAGTCCATAGCTTGTATACATGTGATGTGATACATATAGACCTACTTTCCAGCCAGCTGCACGGCATGTATCAATAAATGCCTGTGAAGCTTTCGCTAAGTTAACTGCTCCACAACTTGCTAATGTATCATCCTCCACATCTAATACTAAAAATTTCGCTTCTTTGTCAGCGCGCGCCATAAAATCGTTCGCTTCTACAATAGCATCCTGAACACTTACATAACATCCATAAGCATAGTGTGCAAATGGGACACCATAGTCTTTACAACCTTGTACATACTCTTTATAACGTGTATCAATTGTCCTTGATCCATATTGTACACGTATAATAGCAAGTTCAAGCTCTTTACTAGCTGCCGCCCAATTTATTGAACCATTGTGATGAGATAAATCTGCAATTTTCTTCATTTCTATTCCTCTTCTTTCTTATATCAAAATTTACGAATAAAAAAACAACTCTTAATAGAGTTGTTTTTTTATCGAATATCTACAATGTCAAAGTGTTCCTCAGGTGCCCAACTATTCCCACCAATATCAATCCAGCCTTCTTTACGGAAGAATACTGTAAGAGGTTCTTTTGAAGTAATACGTCCTTTGTATGAGCCGTTAATTCCATCATAAAAGTTTACTCCATATCCTTCTGGATATTTTGATATTGCTTTGAAAGGTCTCCAATAATAATGCTCCGCTTTTACCCAACGGCTTCTACCTAAATCTAACCACACATCATTATCTTCTCCCCAGTACGCACCCCAGTATAATACTTCTGCTGCTGTTGTAAAGTTTCCCTGATAGTTGCCATGTGGTCTATCATGATAGTTAATACCATAACCTTCCCAGTATATTGACTTTGCGAACCCAATTCCTTCTGGTTGCGGTGTACCAACAGCGCCACCTTTCCCCAAGTAGTCTAATGGATTCACAGCATTACTCTTATTAATATTCCAGCCGCCTTTATGCATTTCAAAATGTAAGTGCTGACCATAAGCCTGTCCCGTTTCTCCCATAACCCCAATTGTTTGTCCTTGTGTAACAGAATCGCCTTCTTTAACTGTACGAGAACCACCTCGCATGTGAGCGTATACAGTTTCCCATGTAACTCCATTAATATTATGAACAATCATAATACATTCACCGTAACTAGATGAAAAATACGAACGACTAACTTTCCCACTAGCCGCTGCATAAATCGGATGATAGCCTGCTTCAGCAAGATCTACCCCATGATGATCTGGTCTGTCACCTCTAAAACCACTTGTTACTCTCGTTGTATTTGTTGGATAAATAAATGTTGCCATATGAATCTTCCTTTCTATTTTATATTGTCTATATTTATTATTTTTAGATATATTGTAGGTTTTCCAACCTTAAAACGAACAAAACAGAGAATTTCTCCATTGTTATCTACCATCAAAATATTATTCTTTTAACCATAAGTTAAATATTATTAAGATTACCAAAGACTCTTGAAAAACTATTATTTTATATGACTAATTCTTCTTTCCTACATTACAGTTTAAGTATAAAAAACAACTCTTAGTAGAGTTGTTTTTTTATCGAATATCTACAATATCAAAGTGTTCCTCAGGTGCCCAACTATTCCCACCAATATCAATCCAGCCTTCTTTACGGAAGAATACTGTAAGAGGTTCTTTTGAAGTAATACGTCCTTTGTATGAGCCGTTAATTCCATCATAAAAGTTTACTCCATATCCTTCTGGATATTTTGATATTGCTTTGAAAGGTCTCCAATAATAATGCTCCGCTTTTACCCAACGGCTTCTACCTAAATCTAACCACACATCATTATCTTCTCCCCAGTACGCACCCCAGTATAATACTTCTGCTGCTGTTGTAAAGTTTCCCTGATAGTTGCCATGTGGTCTATCATGATAGTTAATACCATAGCCTTCCCAGTATATTGACTTCGCGAACCCAATTCCTTCTGGTTGTGGAACACCGCCTGCATTAAAATCTACATATTGTTTAACAATTTCAGCGTAGAAAAAATTACCGCCATTTTTATATCGATAACCACCATTGTACGCAACTGCGATAGGATGACTATATTTAACCATAGCACCAGTTGTATTTCCAAGTGATGGCGCAACAACCGTCTTAGAATACAGATCTGCCACCGGTAATGAATGTTGTTTATTGTTAGAAGCTAACCAGCGAAGATAAGCTCGTCCAAAATTATATGATTGAACAATGGCACTTAAATCTGTAATACCATTTTTCTTTGCATCATCAAAAGCTCCTTTTAAATGCTTTACTCCGTAATACACTGAATCTTTAGGATTCTTGATTGTATTCATTGCCCATCCTTGTGATTCACTTGACTGCATAATATCCGGTGTTGTTTCAGAGTTCCCTCCACTTTCCACCATAATAATTCCAAGTACGTAAGGAACTAATTCCGAAACACCTTGTGCAGCACATTCACTTTCTACCATTGATTGCCAACGTAACACTTGTTGTGGCAGATTCTTTGTTTTAACTGAAGCAGCTAATATACTCATTACTAAACATCTCCTTATTTTCCTATTATTTTTGTCTAAAAAACTACTACCTCACTACATATGGTTATCAGCCAAATACCCATTAATCTATAAAATTACTTCATGTTGCTCACCTTCTTTCACAACAAAAAGAGCAACCATAAAAATAGTTGCTCTTTCGTCGAAATCTTATATTACTACTATAAATCACTTTTTCAATACTTTCTGTACACCGCATGTACCCTACAAAAAGGTAACATTAAAATCCATCTAAAAACTTGACAATTTTTCTTATTTCAGCGTGTTTGCGTCGAATATAGCCTGTACTATAATGCAATTCAAACGCTATTTGTTCTAAGGTCATTCCATCAACATATTTCATTTTAAGTATTTGATGATCCAGTCCTGCAAACTTATTCATCAAAAGCTTTAAATCATATTCTTCATTCATCTTATGAGCTAATTCATATTCAATTGCTTCAATCCGGTCTTCTACCTTAGCCCCTTCCGACTCAGCGGTTAATCGTACATTTTGCAAGTCCCCACTAGTCCAGCGCTTTAATTCCGCTTTTGATTTGTCTAAGTTGTATTCTAAATAAGCGATTTCTTCTTCTAACTTCTTATAATCTTTGAGCCATTCAAACATCTGACGATTCACCTACTTCCTTTTTGTAAATTTAAATACTACTAATTTAATAAAACTTATATCCTTATTGGCTTTTTCAATCTTTGTTATTTGTAGAACATCTTTCATTTAATAAACACAACCATTTCCTACTATTTATAAATTCATTTTCTCTTTAGAATTCCAATACTGTAATTAACTCCTGAATAGATAATGAAAAACACCCTTCGAACAATCCTTGTAAGACATTAATAATCAAACAGAAATCACAAATTGTTAATACTTGCTCCAAACATTCACGAATATCTTCAAAGATGTTTAATGTACATCAAACATCTTTGAAGAATATAATCATTCAATCTTAGCATTAAGATAATACATTTTTAAACACCAAAGTCGTCGACCATTTTATCTTTTCTTAAGACTTATATTTATTTAATACCTCTTTTAATCTCTCACGCTCTTCCTCAGTGTACTGCGCGGGTTTTCTTTCCACTTCTTGATTCGTGTGTTCGTCATCTTTATATAACCAATCTGGGACAAGCTCTTTTCTAGTCGAATAATTTCTACCTGATTCATTAAATTTCTTATTCTTACTCATTTTGAAACGTCTATCTAGCGCGGTCACATCAGCAAATGTTTTAACTTTTTGCTCCTTCCAATTACTCAATATAGCTTTAACGTAGTTCCATCTTGGTGCATTCTCATCAATAGCTTTATTAGTTGCATACTGAATTAACTCACTACTAAACAAATCACAAAAATCGCCTAACTCCGTAAATGCAATTTCACTTAACGGAATGCCTCTCTCTTTTAAAAAATTATAATTTTTTTTTAACTCTCTACCGAATAATATATGAGATTCTAATTTATCCTTATCATCATGATTAGTATTTTGTATTTTAGTATTTAGTTTATTAATATTTAGTAGTGTCGGATTTTCCTCATATGGCTTTCCTACATCTTGCTTTTCCACTTGTGGAATTCTCTTTTGTGGTGTTTCATAAATTTCCGTATCCCATCTTTTAATTTGTTTTGTATTTTCATCACGAACGGGATAACGCTTTACATAGCCTAATTCTTTTAGTTCTTTAAAACCTGTACGTAGTGAATCTTCTCCATCCTTTGCATGTTGAGCTAATTCACTAATATGAAAAGTCCAATCATCTGGTAGTGTAAGTGTATAAGCCAAAATTCCTTTTGCCTTCCATGACAACCTTTTATCTTTTAAACCAGTATTATTTATGACGGAATAATTACTATCTTTTTTCACTCGAATAATCCCCATACTAGTCACCTCATAAATTCTCAAAATCGATATTCAATGTTATACTTATTCAGAGATATTTTTTTATAGAATCCGCTGCAACGGATTCTTTTTTTATGTACTCATTTAAATCCATCATGCTATCCATATTTTTTCTCCTAAATCTTTCTTATTCCTCAAATTCAACATCAACTTGAATTTCGATATTCATAGAAATTTCTTGTGTTATACGAATAACATTTGGACTTATTCCTTTTTGGATAAGCTTTTTAATCTGCTGTTTTGCAGCATCTTTTGTTTTAAATTCACTGACAGTTGGTAGACCTACTAAATTGCCAGTAATCACTAAAATTTTCCGTTGCATGTTTCTTCCTCCTATTGAAATTCTGCCATATTTATTTGTGAGTTTTTAACTTTAATTTCTTCATTTAAAACTGTTGGAATTGAATATTCTTCATTAATTATTTGTATAGCTCTATCCAAATGATTACGTTTAATAGCTTTATAACTATTCACACCAAACTCTCGATGTAATTGACTATAAATATCGCTATACAGCTTTTTTCTAAGACTGTTATCCTGATAAGAATTCGAATTTTTACCCCCCCAATAACAAAACACCTAACCTTTTTACAGCCTTTGTTATTTCGTCACATTCAATGGCGTATAGCGGAGCGTTTTCTCGTAACCCCTTCACTTCAGTCTTAATCTCTTGTATTTCTTGCGTATGTCCTTCTAAAGCTGCAAACGTTAACTTTAGGACTCCCATAGCATCCTTTGGTATTTTGTTCTGACTTTGTATATACCTCCTCATCCGTTTGAACTCTTCAATACATTTTATTTTCGTTTGCACAGCTTCTCTAGAGTTATACCCCATAGCAAGTAATACGAAAGCTTCTTCAGTTAAATTGTATTTAGACATGCGCTCACCCTGTGAATTGATATAAGTGGACTCGTAAAAATTTCCTTGCGCAAATTCTGCACCCGCATATACAATATTTTTACGAATATCCTCCAAAACGTAGTAATGATCTTTCCCGAACGTTTTCGCAATTACCAAACTATCTGTTACTACCTCACCATTAACTTCAAATACTAGTTCACTATGTACTAATACTTCGGTTAAGTGATCCATTCTGATCTCCTCCTCATCTTTAATTTTCAATTACCTTCCTTACATTTACATACCCTTGCATAAAGTGTTATTATTTACCAGTTTTCTTGGACATTAACCAATCCTCAACATTCAAATTATGTGATTTAATATAAAATATTTCCTTAACTCTCCAATAAAGCTTTGCTTAATAATTTCGTTATTGAGTTAAAAATTCAATATTTTATGTTCCAAAAAAGTAGGGTTTCTTTTCACACTACAATTCGGCTTGTTTTCTTCAAATTCAAAAAGATATTCTAAATTATGATCAGGAAAAAAGGTTTCCTTAATTTCAAGAGCCTCATCATAATAAAAACGAAATTTACCATTAATTTTGTCGCACACTGTTGCGTAGCGAAGATTCAGATGCGAAGAGATTTGGGTAATTACAATCCCTTTTCTCGCCATCTCTGCACGCAGATTCGGATACATTAGCTCACCTCCTTAATTTTTATACGAAATTGCGTTTATTTCCACTTTAATATATACGCATTTCCGTACAAAGTCAATGATATAATAGGGGAATACACTCAATATCGTACAAAACACTATTTACTTATAAATTCAGCTAAGTTATGATAGTAACAAACATACTCAATATCGTATACATTTTATAAGAAGGATGGTGAAGTTTATGGAAAAAGCAAAGATTGTAACACGCTTAATAAAAGAAGCTGGATATAGCAAAAGAGCTTTCGCAGAAAAAATCGGGCTCCCTCCCACAACACTGCAATCAATGTTATCAAGAGGAATCGGTAAAGCATCTGTTGATAATGTAATAAAAGTTTGTAAGGGATTAGGGATCACTACTGATGATTTAGAGGTGCTCACAACTAAAGGGGATAATACAGTTAAAGAAGAAGTTTCTATTTATGAAACCATTCAAAACGACCAATCAAACATTATCCATATCCCAATCATTGGTTCTGTCGCAGCCGGTACACCTATATTCGCCGAAGAAAATATCGAGGGTTATTTACCAATGCTAAGTACATTTTTAAATAAGCGTAAAAAGTATTTTTATCTTACTGTAAAAGGCACTAGCATGAATCTCGAATTCCCTGATGGTTCTTATGTTCTGGTAGAAGAAACTCCTTATGTTGAGAATGGGCAAATTGCTGTTGTAAAAGTCAATGGTTATGATGCAACTGTGAAAAAAATCTCAAAATCTGGAAGCATCATTACTTTAATACCATTGAGTAATGACCCTATCCATGAACCACAGACTTACGACCTTTCAGCTGAAGATGTAAAAATCATTGGTCGCGTTGTACAAGCAGTAAAAAATTATTAAATTTTTAGCGCTAGCAATTTATTGAAAAAAGAACCGATTCTAATAAAGGTTTATTGAAATTACCATCCCTATTATTAAGATACTCTTATGCTGAAGAGTTTTAGTGGCTGTTTTGTGGTTTCTTTTCATTTTGCGCCACTTGAAGTTAACTTTATAAAAAAGAAAAAAGCCCTGATACCGTAGTATTGATATTATCCCCTTTAGGTAGACAGTGTGAAAAAGACCATGTATACACATGGTACACTATTACTTGGAGGGGATTTTTCATGGCCAAAAAAGGTACAACATTTAATACATACTCAAATGAGATAAAGTT
>NZ_JAEHBO010000139.1:0-7816 GCF_016483575.1 Bacillus cereus group sp. N12 | reverse complement strand
TCTTTTGAAGAAAATTTAGCCATAAAAAATGCACCTCCAATTGTTAATTATGTGTCTAACAATTGGGGTGCACTTCACAATAGCAGTATGCTATTGGGGCAGTCTTTCTCTTTTAAACTTTAAATCTTTCAATTAATCCTTGCAACTCTTCAGCCATTTGAGATAATGTACCAGCTGCGGAACCAATTTCTTCCATAGAAGCTAATTGTTCTTCAGCAGACGCTGCGACACTTTGTGTACTCGTCGCATTATTCTGTGCTGTCATTGCAATTTGTCCTACTGAAATAGATACTTCATTGGCACCTTTTGACATCCCATTAGCCGTTTCAACCATCGTTTTAATTTGATTAGCAATTTCATTTGTAGATTGTAAAATCTCAGCAAAATTTTGCTTCGTTTCATTTGCAATAACTAGTCCAGATTGAACTTCTTCATTTACATGCCCCATAGATTTTACTGTCTTACTCATATCATCTTGTATTTCACATATTAATTTACTAATTTCACTGGAAGATACACTAGATTGCTCTGCCAATTTACGTACTTCATCTGCAACGATCGCAAATCCTCTTCCGTGCTCACCCGCTCTTGCGGCTTCAATTGCAGCATTCAAAGCAAGAAGATTTGTTTGATCTGCAATATTTTGGATTACTTCTAATATGTCACCAATTTGCTTTGATTTATTATTTAATAACTGTATAACTGCATCAGATTGCGAAACAGATTCTGCAATAGATTGCATTTGATTTACTGTTTTCCCTACTAGCTTTCCACCATCTTCTGCTTTTTCACGAGTATGAGTAGAAGCCGTATTAATAGATGATGAACTATTTGCTACATGCTGAATTCCTTCTGTTACATCAAACAGTAACATCGCACCATTTTCTACACTTGTTGTTTGCGTCGTTGCACCACTTGATATTTCATCCATTGCCATTGTAATTTGTTCTGTTGCTTCACTCGCTTGCCTTACACTAGCAGTTAGCTCTTCTGATGCCGCTGCAACATGCCCGGCCGAATCATTAATCCTTCCAATTAACGTTCGTAGTGAATCTGTCATCTCATTAAAACCTTTTGCAAGTTGACCAATTTCATCGTTTGAATGAATTTCAATTGTTTGTGTTAAATCTCCTTCACTTATTTCTTTAGAAGTGGCAACTAATCTCTTTAAAGGTTTTGTAATAGAAAGCGTTACGAAATAAATAAGTGCCCCTCCTACAACTAGTGAAATAATCATAACAATTAACATATTATAAAATAAAGGCTGAGCAGCTTCAATGACTTCACTTGAGTACATCGTTCCACCGATTTTCCAACCTGTTTTTAAATTTGTAGCAAATACCATTTTCTTTTCACTACCGTCATACGTGTATGAAAAAGCGCCCTGATTATCTTCGTAAATTCTCTTTGCCCAAGAATCAGCTGCTTTATCTCCTGGTTTTTCTTGAGGGTGAGCAATTATTTTTTGTTTTCCATCTAAAATGAAAGTATATCCTTTTTTACCAATATTGATTAGCTTTGTTGTTTTCAATAAATTCTCTAAACTTAAATCTACCGCAACAACACCATTTTTATCTTCTGTTTGTTTCGCAATCGTTACGACAATATGTCCATTTCCTTTTGCCTTATACGGTTCAGTGACCACGATTCCACCTTGTTTACTCACTGCATCTTTATACCAAGAACGAGTTGTTGGATCATAATCTGCTGCCATTTGTATATTAGGTTCTTGCACAAATTTCTTATCATTGCCGGCAACATATACTTGTTCAATATCTTTATTTAAATTAATATACTGAGATAACACCTTTCTTAATTCATCTTGATTATCTCCTTGATACATATCACTATGAACCACTCGTGCAAAGTTATTTATTTCGTTAAATTTCGCCTCAATCATTTGATTGATTAAATTATCTAATATTTTTATATTATCGTGAGCACTACTCGTAATTTGTGATTCAAAATTCTTTTTAGCCGTTTGATAAGACATGCCCCCAATAATAGAGACAGCTGCAATTAAAATTACAAAAAATGAAATTAATAGCTTTTTTGCTACTTTTATATCTCGAAACCACCTTAACAGTTTACTCATTATAAACCTCCTACATTCAAATATTAAGTTTTAAAGATAAATAACCGATTATGAATATATCCCATTCCCTATCCTCTATTTTTACAATTCGTTTTTCATAAACACCTTGTAAAGTTTAAACAAATATTCTCGCTTTGTCTATATATATAAATAATATTATTATAAAATTTACAAATGTAAAAAACCAAAGGAATAGCCCTTTGGTTTTTTACATTTTTTTATGTTGTTTAGAAATCTTCTTCCACTTATCGCGCTCAGCTCTTGCAAGAATAGCATCTTGTTTTCTCATAAAATACGCCAATTCTCTTTGCAACTTTTTATAGCTTTGCAAACGATTTATCGTCATTAGCCCGTTATCAATTGCTTTATGCACTGCGCATCCTGGCTCATTCTCATGTTTACAATCTCGGAAGCGACATGTTTTTGCAAATTCTTCAATATCAGAAAACGTTGTTTGGATTGCATCGCTTCCATCCCAAAGCTGTAACTCTCTCATGCCAGGAGTATCAATGACTAAGCCCCCACTCGGTAGTTGGAACAGCTCACGATGAGTTGTCGTATGCCGCCCTTTACTATCTTCCTCACGTATATCTCCCGTTTTCGCTATCTCAATTCCTACGAGTGCATTTAACAAAGTAGATTTTCCAACCCCTGATGAGCCGACTAAAGCAATTGTTTTTCCTGAAGCAACAAATTGTTGTAACGAGTCAATACCTCTATGCTCTAAACTATCGACGACGAAGATCGGAACACCAATTGCAACAGCTTCCGTTTCTACAATTTTTTGTTCCACATCTTCACATAAACTACTTTTTGTTAAAACAATAACAGGCATTGCACCACTTTCATACGCTAATAGTAAATAACGCTCCAACCTTCTTACGTTAAAATCATGGTTAAGTGCATTCACTAAAAATAAATAATCAACATTTGCTGCAATAATTTGTTCTTCAGTTCTATTACCAGCTTCTTGTCTTGAAAAAGAACTTCTTCTCGAAAAAATACGATGAATGATTGCCTTTTTCTCATTTTCTATTTTCTTTATATACACCCAATCACCAACTGCTGGGTAATCTCCTTTCGTTACCGCTTCATGTCGAAACTTCCCAGACAGTTCTGCCATATATTCACCGTCATTACAAATAATACGATATATATGCTTATGCTCAAGTAAAATACGCCCTACTTCATAATTCTGCTCTACAGCTTGCTCTTCAAAAAATGAATCCCAGCCGAACGACTCTAAAATATTTTGATTCAAATCAAGATCCTCCCTAGTTTGTACTAAGTGGAAGGATTGCGAACTATCTTATATAATATCGCCCTTTCCATCCACGTTTGTATTTAATTTATTATTCATTACAGTCATATTCGCCATAATACATCACTCCGATCTTATTTTAATTACTCTCATTATATGGAATATCAATTTAAAAAGCTACTTTATTTGACGTAATTTTCAAATAAATATCTCTTTAACATTCTAATTTGTCCACGGTGATTAATTTCATCTTCTATCATATGAAACCAAAGATAGTGCTGGTTATACGCTACACCGTTAGGCCACTTTCTTTCTGACATTAGCCATGTATCATCTATTTTACTCAAATACTTTAGCGACTCTTCTCGAACACTTTGCAAAAGTTGTACATAATACTGTATTTCATGACCATGAATCGTTCTCCCAACTTCCCCTAAATACAGTGCATCTTCCCATATTTCTAATTCTTCTTTTGTAAAGTCACGATTTTGAAATGAAATAAGCTGATGGGCTTTTTCTATAGATGCCATATGTTTTAATAAGGCGCCAATTGAATTCCCACCACTTGGCATAATTAAATCTAATTGCTCAACTGATAGATTTTCTATTTCCTGTAATGTTACCGCCCTCGTATGCTCCAGCATACTTACTAATTCCCCTATATTTTTCGTATAACCATCCACACTTCTTATTCGATACTCTATATTCATATCACACACCTCTTTCTGTATTCATATTATTGTAAATATGATTCATATAATAGACTGAAATATATCGGAATTTTCTGTTATAATTAAATTGAATAAGATTTACCCAAACAAACTTTCTCAATATGCTTATATGAAATATGAAAAGGAATCAATATGAAAAAATCGAATCTTATTCACTAAAAGGAGTGGATTCGATGGAAATGTATCAATGGCTAACCGCAGTTCTCGTTGGTGGCATTACTGGCTTCGTTTCCCATCTAATCAATAACCAAGGTAAGTTATTGCTTCCACGCCGTTTGAAAACTTTTTTTCATTTTGGATTTTTAACTGATATTTTTACTGGTAGCCTAGCCGCACTTCTTGGACTCGTTTTATTCGATGTCACCGCAATAAAGGAAATTATAAAAGTCTCCATTGTGACTGCTATTTCCGGTCAAACCTTTTTACTTCACCAAGCTCTAGGTGGTGAGCAGGCTAAAAATACGCAAATTGGAAAAGCTGATGAGAAGATTCAAGAAATTGACAAATTATTACGACGTTAGTCTATACTTTCTTTAAAAATTATTGTTATAATGAAAAATATATATTTTCTATTGCGTCGTTTGTCAGAAGAAAGGGTGTTTCGTATGACAAAAAAGAAAATAGAAGATTTCTTAACAAACACCGAAAAAGAGGAACTGCTAGAAAACTATAAATGTTTACGAGAAGCCCGCACAAAAAGCGAAGCTAACTATTTTGGCGAAGAAGTAAACCATCTACTAAATAAAGCAAAACAACGAATTATTAAAGATGCAGGCATACATGATGAAAATGCAGCAACTGTTCAATCAAAGAGAAAAGCACTGTTTTAGTTATATTAGCTAAAACAGTGCTTTTTATTTACAAAGATTTTCACCATAAGCATTTTTCACATTACTTTCACATCTATTTCACAAATATAAGTAATCCTATATGTTAAACTAAGTATATCCTTTTCCAAGGAACTATATGCCGATATATAAATCCCTATCTTTATAGGGATTTTTGATTTTTATACTATATGCTGTTTATATAGTATAAAAGAAAAGGAGCTTAGCATGCGATCTTCCCCTTCCTCACTACTCTTCTAATATTAACTCGATTTCTTTCATTGCCCCTTCATTCAATGATACATCCACCGCTTTCCACCAGGTATAACAGTATCAATTCCTTCTTTATTTAATAACCATGCTAACGCTAAATGAGGCAATTCAATATTATTTTCTTTAGCTACGTCTTTTAACTTTTCAACTTTTTTAAAGTTACCTTTATATATATTTTCTTCAAATAGATTTACACTTTGACGCCAATCCCCTTTATACAAGTCTAAATCTTCTGTATATTTACCACCTAATATCCCAAAGGCTAGAGGCCCATACGGTATAAATGAAATACCTTCTTTTATACAATACGGCAATAGTTCTTCCTCGGCAGTACGATTTAACATATTGTAAGGCGATTGTACAACATCAATATGACCATGTTGATTCGCTTCTTTTAATTGTTCTATGTTTACATTCGATATTCCAATTGAACGAATTTTCCCTTCTTCTTTTAAACGAGTAAGCTCTCCGATTGAAACTATGTAACTTGTTTCAGGATTTGTAAAATGTAAATAATATAAATCAATATAATCAGTCTGTAATCTTCTTAAGCTATTCTCCACAGCATTTCTTAAATAACTTGGTTCATTGTTAATATAAGTTTCTCCATTTAATAACGGCTGAATTCCACCTTTTGTAGCAAGTACAAACTCGTGGCGTTTCTCTTTTAATACCTCTCCTATCAATTCCTCCGATCTACCAAAACCGTATGAATCCGCTGTATCAAAAAATGTAATTCCTTGCAGGATTGCTTCTTCTATTAATCGTTTTCCTTCTCCCTCATTCACATCAACATATAAATTATGCCCCCCTACTGCATTTGTACCTAAACCCAACTTTGAAATATTTAGTCCAGCCTTTTGCAATTTTATATACTTCATTTTTTCTCCCCTTTTATTTCTATTGTTCGAATATAATTGAACAATAGAAATATATCACTTTATATGCTATAGTGCAAATATGTTAACTTATACAAGTAGGTGAAAAAATGCGTACACTCTATCATCCAAATCGAGAAGAAATTCAATTTTCTTCTGTCCTATATGCACTTAGCGACCAAATTCGTTTACAAATTGTAAATATGTTACTAGAGAAAAATGAGCAATCTTGTGGTGCGTTAAACATTCCAATCGCAAAATCAACTTTATCTCACCATTTCAAAGTTTTACGTGAATCAGGTGTCATGTATACACGTCTTGAAGGAACACAACGTTTCATTTCAATTCGTGAAGATGACTTAAATGCTAGATTCCCGGGTTTATTAAACGTTGTATTACATGCGACAGGGCCATACTAAAAAACATCTCACTTACAAATGAGATGTTTTTTAGTATTTGTTATTCTTTTAATAGATCTATTAATCCATTCCCTTCAGATGTACGCTCATATCCTAAAGGTACAGTTCTTTTAATAAGTTGCGCGTAAATTTCTGGCTCTGATAACTTTCTGCCATATTCTCTTTCGCACTGCTTAATGAGAAGTGCTAATGCACCAGCGACATGCGGCGTCGCCATTGAAGTTCCACTTAATACAGCATATTTCCCCTCTGGATACGTAGATAATATTTCATCACCTGGCGCTACTAAATCAATTTCTTGATTTGAATTACTAAAACATGCGATTTTCCGCTCTAAATTGACAGCACCAACTTCAATTACTTCAGCATAAGCACCTGGGAAATCTAGTTCCTCCGTATTATCATCACAATCTCCATCATTTCCTGCAGCACATACAACGAGAACATCTTGATTTACTGCATTTTGAATAGCTTCATGTAATTCCGGAACGTCTTGCGGACCACCAAGTGACATTGAAATAACTCTGACTTCTTCTTTATTAGGTCCTCTCCAATTTACAGCGTAATGAATCGCCTCAATAATTTGCTCATAGCTTCCAGAACCATCTCCCGCTAAAACCTTTAACACTAGCATTTTAGCAAGAGGTGCGACTCCTAAAACACCGACATCATTTTCAGTCGCTGCAATCGTCCCCGCTACATGAGTCCCATGGCCGTTATTATCAAGGTAAATGTTCGGATCTCCTTCATAATCTTTCGTGAAATTTCTCCCACCAATAATACGATCTTTTAAATCTATATGATTAATATCACAACCTGTATCTAATACGGCAACGACAACATCTTTTCCTTTCGCACTCTTCTCCCATACTTGTGGAGCGTTAATCAGTTGTACACCTGGTGGAATTTCATTTACTTGTTCAACCACCTTATTTACGGTAAACGGAATCAATTGTATACCTTTTTGTTTATTCGCTGTACTACTGTTCATCGTAATCCCTCCTGAAAATATATTATTTTCATTTCAGACCACTATTGAATAGGTTTACATTTAACATTCGTTTTAACTGTTCTATTTTCCTTCATTTCAAATGTTTCTCAATATAACTTACCAACATTTATCCCGTGCTTTGCAGGCAATAACAGTTCAAATCATTCAACGAATGTATAAAAATAAAAGGACCATTAAATGGCCCTTTTATACAGGCTGTGGAGAAAGTCTTCTCCACAGCCTGTTTATGTGTCTGAACCTCTCTTTATGTGTCAACACTGATAAAAAAGAGGTAAAGGAGAGATTTTTTATGATGGGTGCTTTAAAAAATCATCGTGATG
>NZ_JAEHBO010000138.1:0-7817 GCF_016483575.1 Bacillus cereus group sp. N12 | reverse complement strand
GAGCTCCGATAGAATATCGAATCTCGATGGCTGCTTAGTCTTTTTAATACTGTCTACTTGACAGGGATAAGACCATAGAAGGGCTTTTTTTATATGTAAAATTTCATTTGTTTTGTTTACATAATATCTTTACAATTATTTGATAAAATAAAGTCAATTGCGTATTGTGAGGGTGGGTGGTTATCCCTTCTTTCTATTTGGAAGGAAAGGAGGTGATAATATGGAGGTTTTGTTTGACCTTGTAAAAGAGTTTGTCAAAGCGACTGTGCGCGAAGTTTCAGCGTATTTTTTGCGGAAGCAACTTCTAGATAAGGACAACAAAAAACCCACTCCGCGCCGTAGGAAGCAGAAGGGTGGGTTTCGTAAAAAGAAATAGCTTATAATAACTACCACCCATACGGTAGCAGTTAGGGAAGAGATGTTATCGCATCTCTTCTTTTATTATATGCCATTTTATTTGATGTCATACTTATATAGCATTCTACCGAAAATATATCATATTCCTATTTTGTGGTCAATTTGATTACATAATTGAAAAGGTGTAGTCTTATTCCTCTTCAAACTGAAAAATATCCCGATTAATAAGTTGATGGAGATATTGGTCCATTTCAGCAGCAGAAACGCTTCTTTCATTTTTAAACCACCATGCGCTTAATGAGGTGATCGCCCCTGAATAAAATTCAATGATTAAATCATTTGGCAGCGTATAATTTTTACAAAGTTGATTTAAAGCTTCTATTTCTTGTTTTCTCGTTTCGTGACTTAAATATTGTGCACGGCTAATAAATTGTTCATCAGACATTTGCGTTTCTAATATTTTACCGATTTCTTCATGATGTAGGAATTGTTCCATTACTTGAAATGGTTTACTTAATCGATCTGAAACCGGTATTTCAGCAATCATCTTGCCGTATCGTTTAAATCCAAATGTTAATAAAGCATCTTTATCTTCAAAGTGTTTATAAAAGGTTGTTCGGTGTACCATCGCACGATCACAAATTTGGTTAATCGTGATGGTACTATATTTTTGTTTTGATTGCGTCATTAATTCGAATAAGGAATCCCATAGTAATTTATGTGTACGTCTAATACGTAAATCAAGTTGTTTTTCATTATCATTCATCTACAATTCTCCTTTTTTGTAGATTAAGTATACAATGGCTGAAAATTGATTCTCCCTTTTTAATCTACATATGTATATTATATTACATGTGTTCGTGTTTATATAAAGCTTTTTAAGTAAGAAACAGGAGGAGAATTTGTAAATGAATATGACAACTAAGAGCCCTGCAAGTGGCAAAGTTGATACTTCTAATATAAAACATACCCCCATTTTAATTGCATTACTTCTAGGGGCAATGGTTGCATTATTAAACGAAACGTTACTTGGTAATGCGTTAACTGTACTAATGAAAGAATTTGGTGTAACGGCTTCAACAATTCAATGGCTTTCTACAGCATACATGTTAGTTGTTGGTGTTTTAGTACCAATTACAGCGTTACTTCAGCAATGGCTTACAACGAGAAAAATGTTCTTAATCGCTATGGTAACATTTTTAGTAGGTACATTAATTGCGGGATTCGCACCGACATTTTCTGTTTTATTAGTCGGCCGTATCGTCCAAGCTGTAGCGACGGGGTTAATTTCACCGTTATTAATGAATACGATTTTAATCATTTGTCCGCCTGAAAAACGTGGTGCCACAATGGGATTAATCGCACTTGTGATGATGTCTGCTCCGGCAATTGGTCCTACATTATCTGGAGTAATCGTTGACTCACTGAATTGGCGCTGGTTATTCTATATTGTTATTCCTATCGTGATCATTTCAATTATGATTGGGATGAAGTACATTCAAAATGTTTCAGAGTTAACAAGGCCAAAAGTAGATTATCCATCTATCCTTTTATCGACATTAGGATTTGGTGGGATTGTGTATAGCTTTAGTGCATCGGGTGATTTAGGATGGTCCGATGCGAAAGTGTATGGCACTTTAATTGTTGGGCTTATCTCATTATGTATTTTTGTCGTTCGACAATTGAAAATTGAGAATCCAATTTTAGAATTACGAGCATTTAAAGTCCCGATGTTTACATTATCAGTTGGATTAATCGTCATTGTGATGATGTCGTTATTTTCAACGATGACTTTATTACCGATGTTCCTGCAAACAGTTTTACTCGTTACAGCCTTTAAATCAGGAATCATCATGCTTCCAGGAAGTATTATTAGCGCCATAATGGGACCAATCGCGGGTAAACTATTTGATAAATTTAGTCCGAAAGTTATTATCGTTCCTGGCATTGTGTTAGTAGGGATTGCAATGTTCTTATTTAAAGACATTACGCCTGACACATCAATGTTACAAATTATTGTCATGCATAGCGTATTAATGGTTGGACTCATGTTTGTCATGACAGCACAAACATACGGCTTAAATCAATTAACACCAGATCTATATCCGCACGGAACAGCATTGTTTAATACTCTGCAACAAGTAGCTGGCGCAATTGGTACAGCTATATTTATATCGAAAATGTCTTCAGGAACAACTAAGTATATGGAAAGCTCTGCAAACCCAATGGACCCAGTGGAGAAGTTAAACGGTTTAACGTCAGGGTTCCAAGGTGCATTTGCACTTGGATTAATCTTTATTGTTGTTGCTTTTATCGTATCGATATTCTTAAAAGAAGAGAAAAAGGGAGTAGAAGTAAAGGGGGTTTTACAGAACGAAAATTAAGTTTTATATTTCTTTCGTAATAATAGTTCAAACAGCCGAGGGAAATGTGTTGTATGTATTGTCTGTTTTTTAGTAAGAAGAACTATTGAGAATAATGATGTAAAGCTTTACTAATAACTAAAAGTCCAATAATGAGGGAAAGTGTTCTTATAATAAGCTCTGCAACTAATAAGTCACCCATCGTTTTAGTGACATCATACATAGTCCCTGTAATGAGAATAGGTGCGATCATAATGGTAATTCCAATTACTATTTGAAGAAGTAAATTCACGTTTTTACTCAAGATAATCACCTCTAAAAATATTATAAAACAAAATATGGAATTTTCTGTATTATATATTTATTATACTGTGTCGAATTAAGATTATGGTAATGTTTCTAAAGTAAAAAAGAGGTGTCACATAGTTATAAGGTGACACCTCTTTGTAGCTAGTAGAAATTAAAGATGCTTCAATAATATAGCGATCTGGGGCATCATCGATGTAGTTAAAGGGGTAACAAGTTGTTAATGTTAGTTTCTCTTTTTTTACAATGACAGTTCGATCTTCTGCATCTGTTATCCAATGGTTGTTAACCTTACATTTCCTCCGTAACGTCATACCGCAACAACTGCCCCTGATCATAAAACTTCTCAAAAATAAGTCCCATTACATAGAAGAATACTAGACCGAAGCAAATGTGAATGAGCGTAAAAGTAGCTCCAAATGAAGAAAATTCATATACGATAATTGGTAATTTTGCAGTTGTCCAAACGCCTAAGAAAAATACGATGTATTTAATGCTCGCACCTTTTTTCAAAAGTAATGCGGCGATTGGAAAGGCGACATAGAGGGGACCAGCTGCAATTCCGCCTAATAATAGAGAGAATAAGATACCATATATGCCCGATTTTTCGCCCATATATTTCATTAACGTCTCTTTCTTCACCCATTGATCAAGTAACCCTACAAATAGTAGGACAGGAGGAAGGAGAAACAGCATATCTAAAATGCTATTCCCTGTTAGTTGTAATGCCGCCTTGCCTAAAGATTGATTTATAAAAGTTAATATAAAGAGCCCCAGTAGTAAAATGAAAAAGAAGCGATATCTTTTTAGTTCGTTCATACCATCACCACCCAAATGATATAGGAGAATAGGAGAGACATGAGTAATGCAGATGCATTACGTGCGTAAGCGAAGCTTCGCCCAAATATCTTTTGTTCCATCGGCATAGTTGTAAGCCCTACTGACATGAGTGTAGACATAAGTGCCGCAACTTGAGGAAGACCTGCACCATGTTGAACTAATGTATTTCCAAGAGGGAATACGACAAAGCTTGGGATGAGTGCCACAGAACCGAGGATTGCAGAATAAATAATACCTAACAATCCGGACTGCTCTCCAATGATGGAAGAGATGAAGGACGGCGTTAATACGGAAAGTGATAAGCCAACGAAAAGCATGATGGAGAGCATGGCAGGTAGAAGATTGCGAAACATTTTCCATGACTTCATTAGAGCTTTTTTCGTTTTATTACGATCTTTCATAAAAGAAATTCCCGTAAGGACAATGGCTAAAGTGTAAAGGATCATACCGTTAATCATGATCGGATTCCTTTAAGTCTTTATATTTGTCTAGGAAAAAGGATAAGTTCTTCATTTTTTCTTCAATATCCATTTGAAAATCTGCTAATTGTTCCTTTCCAGCAGGCGTAATTTTGTACATCTTTCTCGGTTTATCTTGATGAGCTGTACTTACATAAGATTCAATTGCACCTTCGTTTTCTAATTTCTTTAGTGTGCGGTATAGGATGGCACTATCGATTGGATTGACCGGAAGTTCTTCTGCACACTTTTGCAATAGTTGCCCGCCATAGTGATCCCTCTCGGCTAGAAATAATAAAAGGAATGCCCCTGTATGTCTTCCTGTATGTTTCATAAATAGACCTCCTAAAATAGATTATGTTACTGTTAATAACAGTATACTGTCGTTAACAGTATATGGTGAATGAAATGCTATGTCAATTTTAAAATGTGCAATTTTTGAGAAGGAACATAACAATAAATATGAAACAAACAATACAATGGGGGTGCACTTCATTGTGAAAGTAGCCTTTAGTGCTGGGAAATTACTATATGAAGTAATATGTATGTAGAACATAAAAAAAGACACTCTCAAGAGTGCCTCTCCTTAGCAGCCGAATCCGCCGCCCCAACAGCTAGCTCCAACGATGATTAATAAAATAAAGAGTACAACAAGTAGGGCGAATCCGCCGCCGAAACCACAGCCTCCACCACAACTACCGCCATAACCCATATTAACTCCTCCTTCCATAATGGATTTAATTCACTTTATGTTTTTACGGATAAACTTGAGCAGGTCCTTTTGAAAATAAAAGTAGTTGGGATTTTATCCCGCATTAACGTGCAATAAAACTCCCGCCCGAAAATCCGGCTGGAGCAAAGGAGTTAGGTGGGATTCGGGCTGATTAAAGTTTCACTTTATAAGAGTTGACGAATTTATTTTTGTCACCGGTATTCCGTCGTTTACATATTGTATTTTATTCTGTGTATTGGGAGAAGGAGGATCTTTATGGCTAATTCTGAGATGATTTTACGCTTACTTACAGATTTAAAGATTGAACAGCAAGCTTTAAGAGAACAGCTGGAGAAAATGCAAACAGCTTTGACTATTCTTGAAGAAAAACCAAATACTCCTGAAGAGAAATCAACTATTCTTGAAGAAAAACCAAATACTCCTGAAGAGAAATCAACTATTATTGAAGAAAAACCAGCTGTTACAAAGCAAAGAGCTTATTCTGGACGCCCAACATCTTTTCGTGATTGGAGAGCATCAACTCAAAAGAATTCATAAAAATATAAGAAAAGAAGACACCCATTAAGGTGTCTTCTTTTCCTTGTACAATCCAAATGTGATTAGAAGGTATATCCATATTGCTTTAAAACTAAGAAGAAAATAACAATTATCGACTCCAGTTTTAGTATAGCATGTAATAATAAATAATTTTATGTAATATTGCATATATATAGATTAAAGAATGTTTATTCGTATATATTTTAGTTGTCTGTTATTTCTTTTAATTCATTTACTTATATTATTCTTTGAGCGCTCCAGTAATGGGGCCTTTTTTAGTTATTATTCATGCAGTTCGATTGCTTTACATTGAAATTTTTATGGTAGTTTTATTAAGAAATAGATTCATATCTTTTAGGGCAGGAATGAGAACTACTCAAATGCGGAATGATATACTTGAGTGGTTTTGTGTATGTAATATTATTTATAAAAGTTTACAACAATATAAATATATGACCTTTTACTTTTCTCCTATATCATATATGATATAGTCTGGGACGCCACTGCACTTATGTATATTTAGGAGAACTAGAATGAATAGGAATGATTACACTCAAAGGTTACTATTTAACGAACCTATTGTTTGAATATAAATCTAGTGTATTGAATATTTGGAAGATAGAATGTATAAAACAAGAGAGAAGTTAATTTTACTAATGCATTGTAGTAAGTTTCCGAAAAATCTGTTCTTTAATTTTGGTGGTATCAGATGCATGAAATGAATGTTCTATTTCATAAATCTGGAAGTGAAAAAATCATGTATAGGGGAGGAAGGTATTACTACTAATCTAGTAAAATATACCGTAATAACTATGACAAGAAATCTAGGAAAATACGTAATTACTTTAACAACAGGACTAACTTTATTATCAACTGTGCCATTAACAACTTTAGCAGAAGAGAGTGTTAATCAACCGAATCAATTGTCAATTGCAGACGGAGAAAAAGACGCACATGTTCATGGTGATATAGAGACCGTTAAAGAAGCTAAGACAGGAAAAGTCACGGAAGCGGAAGCTTTAAAAAATATTGAAAATGCGTTTAAAGATGTAGATGGTAAAGGAGATGGAAGCTCTCGCTCTATGCAACCCAAAATGCGTAGTTCTAACCGTATAGGGTATTCAGCAGCAGACCCATCAGCAACGAAGAAAAGTGGAACAATTAGTGGAATTCCGTTTGTAGAGTGGATTATACCAGCTGGTAACACAGATATTCGACCTGCAAACCCAATGAAAGCAAAGTATATTACGATTCATGAAACAGCAAATACGGCACCGGGTGCGAATGCTGAGAGTCATGCAAAGTATTTATACAATCAAGCAACAAGCGGTACTGTTAGAACTGCTTCTTGGCATTTTACTGTAGATGATAAAGAAATTTATCAGCATCTACCAACAAATGAAAATGGCTGGCATGCAGGTGATGGTGGTACAGGTACAGGAAACAGAGAATCAATCGGTATTGAGATAGCGGTTAATCAAGATGGCGACTACAATAAAGCGGTAGAAAACGCGAAAAAATTAGTAGCGCATTTAATGAAACAAGAAGGAATCAGCGCGAGTAATTTAAGACGCCATGAACAATGGAGTGGAAAGAAGTGCCCTGATATTATTATCACAAGGGGGACTTGGAATTCATTTGTAGAAGGCGCTAATGGATATCTGAATGGGGGTACAGGAACGAATCCTCCGTTAGTAGACGAAAAAGAAGATGTAGATGGTAACGAAACAAACCCAGCTGAGCCAAATATTGAGTTAGAAATCACTGGTACAAGCGTGAATGTTCGTAGTGGTGCAGGAGTGAATTATGGAGTTGTCCGCATTGCTAAGAAGGGTGAAAAATACAAAGTGTTATCTATTAAAGATGGCTGGTATGAAATCAAGAAAGGTGAGTGGGTGAAATACGATCCAAGCTGGAGTAAGCTCACTAACAATGCTCAAGATAAAGACCCTAATACAACAAAAGAAGGTTGGGTATTTAAAAATAACAATTGGTATTATACAAACAGTGATGGCAAAATGGCTACTGGTTGGAAAAATGTTGGTGGTGCATGGTATTACTTAAATAGTAGTGGTGCAATGGTAACGGGTTGGCAATCAATAGGTGGTGCATGGTATTACTTACATAGTGAAGGTGCAATGGTAACGGGTTGGCAATCAATCGGTGGTAAATGGTATTACTTCTGTCTCTTATACACATCTGACGCTGCCGACGAAGCTAGAA
>NZ_JAEHBO010000137.1:0-7872 GCF_016483575.1 Bacillus cereus group sp. N12 | reverse complement strand
TGTTTGTCTTGTTTGTCCTGTTTGTCTTGTTTGTCCTGTTTGTCCTGTTTGTCCTGTTTGTCTTGTTTGTCCTGTTTGTCCTGTTTGTCGTGCTTGTCCTGCTTATTTTCTATTTCCTGCTGTTCTAGTTCAAATTTGTCAGATTCTAATTCAGAGCGCTCGTCTTTTTTATAGCTTGTTATTCTATAAATCTTTATTTTGCTTTGTTTTCTATGTTTTGGCATAGGAATCCCCTTTCGAATTGTGTTATTTTATTTTATTCTATGTAATTTAGTAGAGTTTGCTTGGACAATAGATAGAAGAGTGTGTTCAAGAGAGGTTTATTTTTTTACTGGATTTTCAAGCTGAAAAATTTTTTTAGTGTTTTTTTATTTTAAATACAACTAGACAACTAAACACTAATCTATTTTCATACAGTTATGTGTTAAAAGTGTGTTGTTTTATAACACACTGTGTGTTTTTTGGGGGACACACTAATTGAAAGCGTTAACACACAAAGAAAATGCTCGAAAAAGCGCTGATTTTAGTGGTTTTAAAAAGTTGGCACGATAATTGCATTAATAAATAGCGTAAAGAAAAATAAATAACATAAACTTTTTATACTACACAAGGGGGATTTTCAAATGAATATTTTATTATGTTGCTCAGCAGGGATGTCTACAAGTTTACTAGTTACAAAAATGGAAGCGGCTGCAAAAGCTCGCGGTTTAGAAGGAAAGATTTGGGCTGTATCTGGGGATGCAGTAAAAAACAATATCGATCAAGCAGATGTACTATTATTAGGACCACAAGTTCGTTACATGCTCTCTTCAATGAAAACGCTTGCTGATGAGAAAAACGTTGGAATTGATGTTATTAATCCAATGCACTACGGCATGATGAATGGAGAAGCAGTTTTAGATCACGCACTAACACTTAAAAAATAATTAGGGGGGAAGCGAAATGCAAAAATTTATTGCATTTATGGAGAAATATTTAGTTCCAGTCGCAGGAAGAATCGGATCGCAGCGTCATTTAGTTGCAATCCGTGATGGTTTTATCGCAGTTATGCCTCTTATTTTAGTTGGATCGTTTGCAGTACTTATAAATAATCTACCAGTTGATGCATTCCAAAAACTTATGAAGGGTGCATTTGGGGATGTTTGGAAAGATATCGGCGGTGGTATGTGGACAGGGTCCTTTGCAATATTAGCTCTCATAGCCGCAGTTGGGATAAGTTATAATTTAGCAAAATCTTACGGTGTAGATGCGTTGTCAGCAGCAATTATTACATTCGGTGCATTAATTATTATATCTCCGACAACGCCAAAAGAAGGCGGTATTGATTTAGCTTGGACAGGATCACAAGGTTTATTCGTTTCTATCATTGTAGCTCTTCTTGTAACCGAGGTATTCAGATTCTTTGTTCAAAGGGATATTACAATTAAGATGCCAGATGGTGTTCCACCAGCAGTAATGAAATCATTCGCAGCATTAGTTCCAGCATTCGTTATTTTAATCGCAACAGCAAGTATTCAATTAGCTGTGAAATTAGCGGGAACAAGTATTCATAAAATCGTATTTGAAACAATTCAATTACCATTACAAGGTTTAGCAGGTACGTTACCAAGTGCAATTATTATCGCATTACTTATTCACGTATTATGGTTCTTCGGATTACATGGTCCTAATATTATCGGTGGTATTATCGACCCAATCTATTTACCAGCACTAGAAAAGAACATTAAATTATTTAACGATGGTATGTCTGCATATGATGTACCGCACATTTTCACAAAGCCATTCTTTGATGTATACGTATACATCGGTGGATCAGGTGCAACATTAGCATTCTTAGTAGCGGTAATGCTTGTTGCAAAAAGTGCGCAACTTCGTGGTGTAGGCCGTGTATCTATCGGTCCTGGTTTCTTCAATATTAACGAACCAGTTATTTTCGGTACACCAATTGTATTAAACCCAGCGTTAATCATTCCATTCGTACTTACACCAGTTGTATTAGTAATTACTTCTTATACAGCAATTTCTTTAGGATGGGTACCAAAAACAGTTGCTTTAGTTCCATGGACAATGCCACCAATCTTTAGTGGTTATCTTGTAGCGGGCGGAAGTATTGCTGGTGCTGTACTACAGCTTGTAAACTTTGCAATCGCGGTAGTTATTTACTATCCATTCGTATTAATGTGTGACCGTACGTATGTACAAGCTGCGAAAGCTGAAACAAAAGGAAACGACAATTCAGTATCACTTTAAAAAGTGTTGTTCTGACGAGTTTGTCTAGCTCGTCAGAACAATTACCTTTATATCATGTTCAAAAAGATGAAAAACATCTATAAGAACACCAAACTATCATTCATAAAATAATAATTTAATAGACATGTTCAAACTGAAGGGGTATTTAAATCGGTTGAACCATAATAGAGAGGGCGGTAATTATGATGACTACAGCAGAACAAATTCCATTCCAATTGATTTTAAATAGTGGTAATGCACGAAGCTTTGCAATGGAGGCACTTCAATTTGCCAAACAGGGGAAAATGGCAGAAGCAGATGAAGCGATGGTAAAGGCGAAAGAAGCGATTAATGAAGCGCATCATTTCCAAACAGAGCTCATACAATCAGAAGCAAGAGGAGAAAAAACAGAGATTAGTGTTCTTTTAATCCATGCACAAGATCATTTAATGAATTCTATTACAGTAAAAGAATTAGCAGCAGAGTTTATCGATCTTTATAAAAAGCTTGAAGCGAAAGGGGAATAAAGCATGACTGGAATTAAAATTGCTACAATCGGCGGTGGATCTAGTTATACACCAGAGTTAATTGAGGGATTTATTAAACGTTATGATGAGCTTCCTGTTCGTGAAATTTGGTTAGTAGATATTGAGGCAGGAAAAGAAAAGTTAGAAATCGTTGGTAACTTAGCGAAACGTATGGTGAAAAAATCAGGTTTACCAATCGAAGTGCATTTAACACTTGATCGCCGCGAGGCATTAAAAGGTGCTGACTTCGTAACAACACAGCTTCGTGTCGGTTTATTAGAAGCACGTGCAAAAGATGAAGCAATTCCGTTAAAATATGATGTAATCGGTCAGGAAACGAATGGTCCTGGTGGTTTATTTAAAGCGCTGAGAACGATTCCTGTTATTTTAGATATTTGTAAAGATATGGAGGAACTTTGTCCAAATGCATGGTTAATTAACTTTGCTAACCCAGCTGGTATGGTAACAGAAGCTGTCCTTCGCTATACAAATATTCAAAGAGTAGTTGGTCTATGTAATGTTCCAATCGGAATTCGCATGGGTCTTGCGAGATTACTTGAAGTAGATGCAAGTCGTGTACATGTTGATTTCGCAGGTTTAAACCATATGGTATACGGATTAGACGTATATTTAGATGGCGTAAGTGTAATGGATCGAGTGTTAGAGCTTGTAACAGATCCAGAAAAGCAAATTACGATGGAAAATATCGCTGCTCTTAATTGGGAGCCAGACTTTATTCGTGGTCTTCGCGCAATTCCATGTCCATATCATCGTTATTACTACAAAACACGTGAAATGTTAGAAGAAGAGAAAGAAGCTTCAATTGAAAAAGGTACACGTGCAGAAGTAGTAAAACAATTAGAAGATGATTTATTCGAGTTATATAAAGACCCGAATTTAGATATTAAGCCACCACAATTAGAAAAACGTGGCGGAGCTTATTACAGTGATGCAGCATGTAGCTTAATTACGTCTATTTACAATAATAAAGGTGATATCCAGCCTGTTAATACAAGAAACAACGGAACAATTGCAAGTTTACCACATGATTCTGCTGTTGAAGTGAACTGTATTATTACGAAAGAAGGTCCAAAACCAATTGCGGTCGGAGATCTTCCAGTACCAGTTCGCGGTTTAGTACAGCAAATTAAATCATTTGAGCGCACAACCATTGAAGCTGCTGTTACAGGGGATTATCATAAGGCGCTGCTTGCTATGACAATTAATCCACTTGTACCGTCAGATAAAGTTGCAAAACAAATTTTAGATGAAATGTTGGAAGCACATAAAGAATATCTTCCACAGTTCTTTAAAAAGGTAGAGAAGTAAAAAGCGGCGCTATTTAGCCCGCTTTTTTTATTCTATTAGGAGGTATTATGATGATTAAGTTGATTGTAAATGCAGATGATTTCGGTCTTACAGAAGGTACAAATTATGGTATTATTGATGGACATATAAATGGACTTGTAAATTCAACGACAATGATGATGAATATGCCAGGAACAGAACATGCCGTACGCTTAGCGAAAGATTATAAAACGTTAGGAGTAGGTGTGCATCTCGTATTAACGGCAGGAGAACCACTTTTAAAGGATGTACCATCCCTTGTAGGGAAAGATGGGGCGTTCCATAAACAACGTGTTGTAAGGGAAGGGAATATAAATCCTGAAGAAGTTGAGAGAGAATGGACTGCTCAAATTGAGAAATTTTTATCTTACGGATTAACACCAACTCATTTAGATAGTCATCATCATGTGCATGGATTAAAGGTTTTACACGATGTTCTTGAGATGTTAGCAAGTAAATATAACGTTCCGATTCGTCGTTGTGAGGAAGATAGAGCAGTGCGCCCATTTTCTGATGTGTTTTATAGCGATTTTTACGCGGATGGTGTGACGGAAGATTACTTTTCCAAGTTAAAAGGAAGAGTGAAGGATGAACAAACGATAGAAATTATGGTACATCCAGCGTATATTGATCCAGAGCTTGTGAAACGTTCTTCTTACGTAATGGATCGTGTGAAAGAATTGCGTATTTTAACGGAGAGTGAGTTACCTGAAGGAATAGAGCTTGTGAAGTTTTAATAGGAAAACGACGGCTAAGTGGCCGTCGTTTTTTATATTTATAAAATAGATATAACATATCCACCAAAAGCCCCGAGTATAACGATAATCCAAGGCGGTGTTTTCCAAAAAGTTAGTAAGCCAAAAAGAAGAGATGCAAAGACAAAATCTGAAGCATTCATAATTGTACTCGTCCAAATTGGATCGTAAAAAGCGGCAATTAAAATACCGACAACTGCGGCGTTAACACCGAGTAATGTGCCTTGTATAGCGGGTACCTTTCTTACACTGTCCCAAAATGGTAAAACACCAATAACGAGCAAAAAGGCAGGAAGGAAGATAGCGATTGTTGCGATTACTGCTCCAGTGGTTCCGTTTAGCACTGCCCCTATATAAGAAGCAAATGTAAAGAGAGGCCCTGGCACCGCTTGTGTTAATCCGTATCCAGCTAAAAATTGTTCTTTTGTCATCAGCCCGTTCTGTACAAACTCACTTTCAAGAAGAGGGAGTACGACGTGCCCTCCGCCAAATACGAGAGAACCAGAACGGTAAAAGCTATCAAATAATGCGATATGAGGAGAGAGCGGTCGCAGTATTGGTAGCAATAGTAATAGTCCGAAAAATAAAATGAGACAAGAACTAGCCATCGTTTTTGAAATAGAAATTTGTATTTTATAGACTTGGGCGTTTTGAGGAGTTTTATATAAAAGCCAGCCGATCAGCCCTGAAAGTAAAATGAGAATGATTTGTGTCCAGCTACTTGGCCATAACAAGGCAATCGCGGCAGTTACAATGGCGATTGTTGCACGGTTTCGGTCCGGAGTTAGCTTTTGAGCCATTCCCCATATTGCATGAGCGACAATTGCGACTGCTACAAGTTTGAGTCCATGAATCCATCCTGTACTTCCAATTTCGAATTGATTAAGGAATGAAGCAAAAAAGACTAAAACGAGAACAGAGGGGAGGGTGAAACCAATCCAAGAGATAATTGCTCCTAATAGCCCGCCCCTTAATAATCCAACGCCCATACCGACTTGACTACTAGCGGGACCAGGAAGGAATTGACACAGTGCTACTAAGTCTCCGTAACTTTTTTCATCCATCCATTTTCTTTTTTGCACGTATTCATGATGAAAATAACCAAGATGAGCGACAGGACCGCCGAATGAAGTAAGTCCTAATTTAAATGAGACGAGAAAAATCTCGACTAATAATCGAAAAGAGTAGTTGTTATTTTTCAAAGTAACCTCCTAGAAAGTTTTTTCTATGTGCATTATACAAGAGGTGGTAAAGCAAAAGAAATGATTCTTATGTAAAGATTTTGTGAATCTTTTCTTCGTAATTAAAAGTTGAAAAAGTCATAAATGATTATGTGTAAACCATAAAGTAGTAAAAGAAGTGCTGGGAAATTGATATAAGGAGAATGCCCTATGACAACACACTTTTTTGCTAGGTTAACAGGGAAGAGGGAATTGCCTCCTGTAAATACAGAAGCTTTTGGGGTAGCAGAGTTTATTTTTAGTGATGATTTAACGAAGTTGCATTACAGGGTAATATTAAAAAATATAGAAAAGGTCACATCGTGTCAAATTCATTTAGGGAAGTCCAGTCAAATTGGTCCCGTTGTTTTCTATTTATACGGTCCGCTAGAGCAAGGGATTAGTTTGAATGAGGGAAGCATTACTGGTGCCGTAAATGTGGAGGAATTCGAAGGGCCTTTACAAGGAAAATCCCTTGTTCATTTTCTCCAAGAAATTATTCAAGCTAATGTATATGTAAATGTTCATACGAAATCACATAAAAAAGGAGAAATAAGAGGGCGGATTAGAAAGGTAAAGAAGTAAATGAAAAGGCTGCTCCAAAAAATTGGAACAGCCTTTTCGAATTAGATAGGATGATGTGTATTGACGATACATTCATATATTTTGAAAATCGTCGATATAAATTTATCCTGCATTAACTGCCCGTAAAAGCATTCACTTTATTCGTAGGAGTTTCGCTAAAGGTTACTTGTTTAACTTTTAACAGGCTGATTTTTAATAAAGAAGTCCATGATATAAAATACTTCATCATCTGGTATTTGTATTTCAAATGTATTTTCAATTGGTTGTAATGCTTTTTTCACTTTCATATACATCCAGTACTCATCTTGTCTTCTTTTTTCTTTATCAGGATGAGGAAGAAGTTTTTCTCCTTTTTGAAGACGATCAACCATACAGCTCATATGCAAAATAACACCCATTAAGCTATCAGGAGTTAGCTGCAAGGAAATTAATTCTTGAATTGTATTTAGTGCGTAACGAATTGTTTTAATTAGTAATGCCCCGTCGTTACGCTGCATTTGTTGTTCAAGAATATCGGCCATTTTCGCATATGTTTCTTCATACGTAATTAATTCTTGAATTGGCTGAATCGCTGTGTAGTTCACAATATCTTGGAAATGATATGTTAAACAAGGGACTTGCACATCGAAATTTGTGACGATACAAATGATATTACGCTCTTTTTTTATGTTCTCAATCATTTTCGTTAAATCTTTTTCATGGACGATACTAATTGGGATAATTTCAATTAAGTCTTTATCAAATCTTAAATAGTTCTCTAACATTTTTTGAATAGCTAAGGCACTTCCTTCGCCAGTTAAACAAGCTGTTAAAATAACAGACTTCATTGGTGATAGTGGCTTTTTCTTTTCTTCTTGTACGTTTAAATAGAACGGCGTTAAGTTCTTTACTGTTTCATATAGTGCATCTAATGAATAGCCGAGCTGAGCTTTTCGAGCTGCTTCTAGTGCGTGTGGAGTACTTATCATGGAAAGGACACGTACAGGAATTTTGAATTCAGTTTCTAATATATCACCGATATAAGCAAGAGACCCCATATCAACAAGTAAGAGAAGCCCGTTTACATTCTGAAGTGTTTTCATATACACTTTAACCCGCTCTAAAAAATCTTTCGGTGATTCATGTAGTGGCATATCAATACCGGTCACTTCATCAATACCGAGGAGTTCATTTGCAACGTTTGCCATTTCTGTTGCGATGCCATTACCG
>NZ_JAEHBO010000136.1:0-8008 GCF_016483575.1 Bacillus cereus group sp. N12 | reverse complement strand
TACGTCTGTAGAGAGTTCTTCTAATAATAACTGTTTCCCAGATAACATGGACCATCACCTCTAGCACACTATAAACCTTTCCCGTAATTTCGTAAAAACTCAAAAAAGCCGATAACCTACTTATAAAATAGTAAGCTATCGACTTTATACACGTGTTTTATTCGTTTATAAATCCTAGAATCGACCGTATCCTAAGAAATGTTTTTTGTTGTATGAACTGTTAATATCACCGTACGCAATTCCTTTATCACTAGCATGAATCATTTGGCCATTACCAACGTAAATACCGATGTGAGATGGACCTGCTTTATAAGTACCTTGGAAGAATACTAAATCTCCAGGTTGTGGGCTACTTACTTTAGAAACTGAATTCCAGTAACCGTTAACGTCTTGACGACCTACACCAAAGATGTAAGAAATGAATCCACTACAATCAAAACCACCTTTTGATGGAGATGCACTTCCCCAAACATATGGCATACCTAAGTATTGTTGTGCTTTACCAATTACGCCACCCGCATTTGAAGCTGGAGCTGGCTCTGGTTGTTTCTTCTCTTGTTTAGGTGTTTCTTGTTTAGGTGCTTCTTGTTTAGGCTCTTCTTTTTGAGCTTGTCCACCGTTGTTCGCTGGTGCAACTTGTTGAGCAGGCGCTTGCACTTCTTTAGCAGCTTGTTCTGCTTGTTTTTGAGCAGCGGCTTCTTGTGCAGCTTTTGCTTGTGCTTCCTGTTCAGCCATACGTTGTAATTGTAATGCTTGTTTTTCAAGCTCTTTCAATTGATCTTCCGTACTTGTCATCGTCGTTACAACTGTATCCATTTTACCACTTAAATCGTTTACTGCTGTTTCTTTTTTCGCTTTTTCAGCGTCAAGTTCTTTCTTAGCAGTTTCAATTTGAGCTTGCGCTTCTTTTAATTCTTTTTGTTTTTCTTTTACTGTTGCAACATCCTTTTTCACGTTCGCTTGATCTTCTTGTTGTGTTTTCATGATATCTTCGTCAGACTCAAGAATTTTAGAAACAGAAGTTAAACGATCAACTAAATCTGCAACGTTTTTAGAGTTTACAAGAACTTCTGTTACAACGTTCGTATTCGGCTGTTCTTGAAGCGCAACTAAACGTTTTCTTAATAAATCTTCACGTTTTGCGATTTTCGTTTGTAGTTCCGCAATGTCTTTGTTTTTCTTTTCGATTAATTGCTCAGTATCAGCAACTTTTTTCGTTGTTTCATCAAGCTTTGAAGCATTTTCTTGAACAGACTTATCTAAACCTTGAATTGTTTTATTTAATTCGTTCATTTGTTTTTGTAATTCATCACGTTCTTGTTGTTGTTTATGTAAAGTGTCATTTTGTGTATTAATTTGTGATTTCACGTCAGAAATATTATCTTCTGCAAATGCATTTGGTGTTAATCCTGAAAACATTAACCCTGCAACTAATGCGCAAGACGCCATTTTTAGCTTTTTCATTTTATCTTTTACACCGCTTTCTTTTTCTTTTTTTCCGTATATAACCTATAAAATTTATACCATAATTCGGGTTTTTTTTTACCAATGTTACGCTTTTGTAAAACAAATGTAATATTATATGTGCATCTAGCGCAAAATACGTATATTTTTGTATGTATGTGTAGAATTTTTTAATTTTTCCTCATTGTTATAAACAAAGAAAAAACGCAAGGTGCCCCTTACGTTTTATTAAATATACGAATACAAATATAAATGAAATTGAAACGCTATTTCATCCATTTCTCAGCCCAATTTTGGACTTCATCCATAACACTTTCTAACGCTTTTCCTTTATCAGTTAAGCCATACTCGATTCGAACTGGTACTTCTGGATAAACATTACGAACTACAATGCCTTCGCTTTCCAATTCCTTTAAACGCTCTGACAACATACGATCGCTCATATTCGGTATAATATCTGCGATTTCTCTAAAACGTTTCGGCTCTTCTAGCAAAGATTTAATGATTAAGCCAGTCCATTTTTTACTAAGCAAAGTAAAAGCTGACTCAAACTTTGGACATAAACAAGAATTATGCTCCATATGTTTCACCTCTCTTCTATTATAATATAGTTTCTTGTAAAAAGTAAGTTATAAAACTTTCCTCATATTTTATTTTACGTACATTTTATCATTTCCAAATATTAACTTGTCAACTATACGTAACATTTCCGTAAAAAAACCCTCTTCAAAAAGAGAGCCTTTTCTATCTTATTACTTCGTATACCATCCAAGACCAAGTGCACCTTCACCTAAATGCGTACCAATTACAGCACCAAAATAACCCGTGCGAATTGCGACATGAGGATATTTTGCTTCTAATTCTTGCTTCCATTCATTCGCTTCCTCTTCACGTTGCGCATGAATGATAACTGCTTCCATAGGTACACCTTTACTTGCTTGTTCATCAAAAATTTCAACGATACGTTTTAGCGCTTTTTTACGTGTACGAATCTTTTCAAATGGAATAATGACTTTCTCTCTAAAATATAAAACTGGCTTCACTTGTAGCAAGCTACCGATGAAAGCTTGCGCACTATTTAATCTTCCACCACGTTGTAAATGATGTAAATCATCCACTACAAAATATGCGTCCATCGTTTGCTTCATTTCATCAAAACGAGCGATAATTTCTTCTGGTGTTTTTCCTTCACTTGCTAATTTCGCGCCTTCACGTACATAAAATCCTTGTACTTCACAACTAATTTCAGAGTCATACGTATATACTTCAATACCCTCTACCATCTGTCCAGCTGTCGTTGCTGTTTGGTATGTACCACTAATGCCACTTGAAAGATGAATACTAATAACTGCATCATATTCTTTAGATAATTCTTCGTATAACTCTAAAAACTTTCCAATCGCTGGCTGCGAAGTTTTCGGAAGTTCTTCCTGCTCACGTACTTTTACATAAAAATCATCTACTGAAATTTCAGCTTCTTCTTGATAAGATTCTGTTCCAAACACAACGTTTAATGGAATCATATATATATTTAGTTCGTCACGAATATGCTTCGGTATATATGCTGTACTATCAGTAACAATAGCTGTTTTCATTCTCGTACCTGCCTTATAAAAAATTTTTATCCCCTAATTTTACACGAAAACTAAAAAAGGTGCATCCATACATAAAAATACCGGTTGAGAATTATACTCAGCATCTCGACAAATTACAACAAAAAGATAAAATACTCATCAAAAATTTCAGCTTATTTATAAAAAATGTTTGAATATAAAAACGCCCGCTTTTAAAATGTAAAGTACTAGTCATTTTGACAGATAGGGGCGTATATCATTGTTATTACAATATTTAACAATAAAAGACTATGGCGAACACGAAATTGTCATTCAAAAATCAAGATTTATTTGTTATGTAAATAGAGCTACAACTGAAGAAGAAGCGCAGGCGTTTATACAAAAAATAAAAAAACAGCATTGGAATGCAACACATAACTGTTCAGCGTATTTAATTGGCGAACAAGATCAAATTCAAAAAGCGAACGATGACGGTGAACCGAGCGGCACAGCTGGTGTACCTATGTTAGAGGTATTAAAAAAACGCGGTTTAAAAGATACTGTTGTTGTCGTTACACGCTATTTTGGTGGCATTAAACTCGGTGCAGGTGGATTAATTCGCGCATACGGAAAATGTACAAGCGAAGGTATTAATCACGTCGGCATTGTCGAACGAAAACTAGTGCGGGTTATACAAACCGAGATTGATTACACTTTACTTGGCAAGCTAGAAAATGAATTACGCAATTCAAAATATGTCATTAAAGATATACATTATTTAGAAAATGTCACATTCGATACGTTTGTAGAAGAAGATGGAAAACAAGCATTCACAGATTGGATGATTGAATTAACAAATGGGAAATGTACAATTACAGAAGGAGATATGTTGTACTTAGAGCAAGATCTTATCTAAGAATAATGAAATTATCACCTTTAAAGATTAATGTAGTGAAGAACTTCTCTACAATGAACTAAGGAGATTATATATGGAAGAACGTTATCATCATCTCCAAAATCGCAGAATAAAAAAGAAGCGAAGAAGAAAACTTTTCTACTTCTTTATTTTCGCATTTTTATTTGGCAGTGTAGGAGTCTATATATTAAATTCCTACACTTCTCTTATGGGGATGTATAGTGGATTTAGTCGTGAAAAATCGGATTTAAGAACTAAAGATGTAGAAATTACAAAGCAACCTTTTACAATCCTCATTATGGGTATAGAAGATTATGCAACAGATGGTCAAAATGGGCGTACAGACTCATTAATGTTTGCGACAGTCAATCCGAAAACTCAAAGGATTTCACTTATGAGTATTCCTCGGGATAGCCGCGTTCCAATTGTTGGAAAGGACAAAGAAGATAAGATTAACGCTGCGCATGCTTATGGTGGAGAACAAATGGCAATCAAAACTGTCGAAGGTTTTCTAAAAGTTCCTGTAGACCATTATATTAAAATTGATTTCCAAGGCTTTAAAGGTATCGTTGATGCTGTTGGCGGTGTTACCGTTGATGTCCCTTTCGATTTTTGGGAACGCTCTGACGTGGATTACTACAAAAAAATCCAATTTAAGCAAGGGCAACAAAACTTAAATGGTGAAGAGGCACTCGCTTACGTCCGTATGCGAAAGCAGGATCCAAACGGCGATTATGGCCGAGCCGCTAGACAAAGACAATTGCTAGCCGCTGTTGCTCAAAAACTGAATTCTGCCTCTACTGTATTTAAAATTAAAGATTTAACGACTGTCGTTGGAAAATATATAAAAACCGACATTCCTATTTCAGACGGACTTGCTCTTTACAATAAACTTTCTGGTTTTGATCCTTCTACAATACAAACGTTAAAACTTGAAGGAGAAGACAAAAAAATAGGCGGTATTTATTACTTCCTTCCGGATCCAATCGGTGTAGAGACGGTACGTAATGAAATAGAAAAAGAACTAGGGGAAAAAGCAAAAACTCCAACAAATCCAAATACAAAAACCGATTCATCAAATCCTGACTCAAATTCTAACTCTAACGAAAAAGCAAAGAAAGAAACAAACCCGAACAAAACACCAACTGAGCCGCCCCCTTCCACAAATGCTCATGCAGAGTGGATTATGAGAAATCAGGAATAACAAAAAGAGCCAAATCTTATAAGATTTGGCTCTTTTTTATTTACTTATTAAAGTGTTGTAAAATTGATTCAACAATACGCTCTGATGCACGACCATCACCGTAAGGGTTAGATGCTTGCGCCATCTTATCATGAGCTTCTTTATCAGATAGTAACTCATCAGCAAGATTAAAGATTGTCTCTTCATCTGTTCCTGCTAATTTTAACGTACCTGCTTCAATACCTTCTGGGCGCTCTGTTGTATCACGTAGAACAAGAACTGGCACGCCAAGTGATGGTGCTTCTTCTTGAACACCGCCAGAATCAGTTAACATTAAGTATGAACGAGCTGCAACATTATGGAAATCAATTACATCTAGCGGCTCGATTAAATGAATACGGCTATGTTCTCCTAAAATATCATTTGCTGTTTCACGAACAACAGGGTTCATGTGAACAGGGTACACGACTTGCACATCTTCATGTTTATCAACAAGGCGCTTAATTGCACGGAACATATTACGCATTGGTTCACCTAAGTTTTCACGGCGATGCGCTGTCATCAGTACAAGGCGATCATTTCCAAGTTTCTCTAGTACCGGATGACTGTATGTTTCTTTTACAGTCGTTTTCAGTGCGTCAATCGCTGTATTTCCTGTTATGAAAATGCGTGACTCATCTTTATTTTCTCTCTGTAAGTTCGTTGCTGATTTCGCTGTCGGTGAGAAATGAAGGTCTGCCATTACACCTGTTAATTGACGATTCATCTCTTCTGGATATGGAGAATACTTATCCCATGTACGAAGTCCAGCCTCAACATGACCTACTGGAATTTGATTATAAAAAGCAGCTAAGCTAGCAATAAATGTTGTTGTTGTATCACCATGTACAAGGACGATATCAGGCTTTGCTTCTTTCATTACTTTGTCTAAACCTTCTAAACCGCGCGTTGTAATATCAATTAAAGTTTGACGATCTTTCATAATATTCAAATCGAAATCTGGCGTAATTCCAAAGATGCTTAATACTTGATCTAACATTTGACGATGTTGTGCTGTTACAGTCACAATTGATTCGATTTTTTCTGGATGCTTTTGCAACTCTAATACAAGAGGTGCCATTTTAATTGCTTCTGGACGTGTCCCGAAAATTGTCATTACTTTTAAACGTTCAGTCATTTTATTGCCTCTTTTCTCTCACTAGTTACAGTTTCTATTATGACGTATAAGAATAAACAAGGAACTTGCTCTTTTTATCGAATAGTAGCAACATGATTATTACAAACATTCTTTCGTCCCACTGAGTAGTAATCTATCCCTTGCTTTCTAGCATCCTCATTAGTATAACAATTTCTCCCATCAAATAGAATAGCCTCCCCCATAAGTTGTACATACTTTTCTAATGGATATGTTCGAATAGATTCCCATTCCGTTACGATAAAAACTGCACTCGCGCCTCTAATCGATTCATCTATACATTCAGCATATTGTATCGTCTTTCCAAATGTTTGTTGTACATGCTGAATTGCTTTCGGATCGTATACAACTACATCCGCACCTATATTAATCAATTCTTGTATGATAATAAGAGATGGTGCTTCTCTAATATCGTCTGTATTCGGTTTAAATGCTGCTCCAAGAACTGCAACCCGTTTCTTATTCATATTTATTACTTTTTTCGCTTTTTCAACTAATAACAACTGCTGCTTATTATTCACTTCAATGACCGCTTTTAACAAACGAAAATCATGAGAAACATTTCCTGCCATTTGTACAAGTGCTTTCGTATCTTTCGGAAAACACGATCCCCCATATCCAATGCCCGCCTGTAAAAAATGGGTACCAATTCTCTTATCCATCCCCATTCCTTTTGCTACATCTAATACATTTGCTCCTACCTTCTCACATATATTTGAAATTTCATTAATAAAGCTAATTTTTGTAGCCAAAAATGCATTAGACGCGTATTTAATCATCTCTGCACTCTTAATATCTGTAATATACGTTTGCAAGCATAATGCACTGTACAAATCCTCTACTTTCCGTGCAACTTTCTCATCATCCGCTCCAATTACAATACGATCACCATGGAAGAAATCATAAATACCGGAACCTTCTCGTAAAAACTCTGGATTCGATACGACATGTAATTTGTGCCTCCCTTGTAACTTCGCCTCAATCCATCCCTGCATCGCTTCATTTGTACCTACAGGAACTGTACTTTTCGTAACAACAATAATATCGTTATTCACGTACGTCCCAATATCCTCACACGCACGCTTAATATACGTTAAATCAGCTCTCCCATTTGCTAATGATGGTGTTCCAACCGCAATAAATATAAATTCAGCATTTTTAAAAGCTTTTAATATACTTGTTGTAAAAGTTAACTTTGCACACTTATACGCATCATGTATTAATTCATGTAAGCCACATTCATAAATAGGTAAATCCCCTTGTTTTATCCGTTCAATTTTTTCATAATCTATATCAAAACATGTGACCGAATGTCCCAGTTTTGCCAAACCTACTCCTGTAATTAATCCAACATATCCAGTACCAATTATCGTAATTTTCATTTCCCCTTCGCACAGGAATATACAATAGAAAATATACGAATACATAGAATTCTCCTGTGCTTCCTCCTCTCATATTAAAAATGAGAAAACATTTTACTTCTCTATTATATGAATTACCTTTTCCATACTTTTTTAAGTTTTTGTAAAATTACATAAGATAATATAAATTACCATATTTTAACACGAGACTTACTCATTTCTACGTGTAACACTTATAATACTGAAATAAAAATACTCACTATAGGAGAGGCGCGAAAATGGTCTATTATAAATACCAACAAACGCAACCTTCTTAAATGAGCTAACATTCTATAT